>JAFLEG010000388.1 GCA_017302195.1 Verrucomicrobiota bacterium | reverse complement strand
ATTGGTGTCTGCCACATCCCGGAGCATGGGGGTCGCGGTCCAGTCCGCAGCGAATCGTGGATCGTCCAGTTCGATGTAGTCGCCCGGCGCCACGACCTGGTAGTCGAGCCGGACGGACTCCACCCCGTCGGGATCCGTGACCCGGGCGCTGATGACCACCCGGTCCCCCGTGCGCGGCGCCTCAGGTTCGTGGGCGACCTGCCGCACCGCGGGGGGCGCGTTCAGGGCAAACACCACATTGGTGCGCCCGGGTGTGGGGCCGCGTCCGGACGGCCCGATCAAACCGAAGATCCGGGCATCGAAGAAGGCGTCGGAACTGGAGTCCCGGCTTACATTGGCCACCTGCACGGCCACCACGTTCCGTCCGTCGCGCAAGACGCCGGGCGGCAGGGACGCCTCCAGGCGGTCAAAGCTGTTGCTCTCGCGGGCTTCGCCCGACGCAAGCCCTCCGAGCGGCAGTTCGCCGGACGGCATGCTTTCCGACAGGATGCGGTGACCGTTGATCCAGAGGATGAACCCATCGTCATACAGGGCCTCCACACGCAAGCCGGAGATGGCCTCGGCGCCGGTGAGCTGGAATTCACCGCGCAGGAAGAACTGGCTGTAGCCGCCGCGCATGTCGTCCAGCCGCGTGCCGAACGCCACATCAGGATCGTATCCCACGGGCGCCGGCCCCTCCGTCCAGGTCCGGGCGTCAAAGTCGGGATCCCGCCAGGAGGTCGCAGGCGTCGAGGGCGGCGCCGTGCCCTTCCACACCCGCCAGCGGGCGCCCGAGCCGCGCAGCAGCCGGGTTGTGGTCTGGGCACCACCGAGCACGGAGGAACGCCAATGCCCTCCCAGATCGTTATCCAGCCCGGGATGAATCAACTCCATGGAATACCCCGGCGGCTCTCCCACGGTGGGCCAGGGGAAGCCCAGCCGGTATTCAACCTCGTCCTGCGTCACTCCCGCCGCGTTTCGCAACCGCAGCCGCTCCCCTTCCCCGGCGAGGCGTCCCACCCAGGGACCCAGCACGCCGGCAGCCCCGAACTTGGCGGACACCGCTGCAGGGTCGCCCGCCACCACCAGAAACTGTCCGGGCTCCATCCGCGTCCCGGCGGGGAACACGTAATCCACCCCGGCATCGAAGGCCCAGCCGCTGAGATCCGCTGCTTCCCGCCCCGCATTGAAGAGTTCCACAAACTCCACCCGCTCCTGCTTCACGTCGGGCGAATGATGGATCTCGTTGATGACGATGGCGGCGGAAAGCGTTCCGCCAGAGACCACCCCGACCCAGAACGCCGACAGTGCCGCCCGATGAATCCCTGCCATGAGTGCTCTCAAACTGCGCACTCCGGGGTGGGAAGCAAGTCAGAGACCACCCCGCCCCTGGCGGTTGGCCCGGTTACTTCGAACCGGATCCCTTGGGGCGGGACGACATGCGCTGCTCGCGTTCCGCCTCCATGGCCTCGAACTTGACCCGCTGTTCCGGGGTCAGGATCTCCGAAATCCGGTCGCGTCCCTGGCGCATCAGGCCGCGCAGCCGCTCCTTGTGCTGCCGATGCGCGGCATCCATTTCGTCCAGGCCCTGCCGGACGAGGGGGTCCAGCTTCTGCTGCTGCTCGGCATTCAGGTCCAGCTCGCTGGTGAACCGCTGGCAGGTCTTCACCCGCACCTCCTCGCGATCGAAGGGGCGGAACATCGAGCGGCGCCCGAAGCCGTAGCCCATCGAAAAGCCCGCGATGGAGCCCACCACAAAGGTGGCGGCAAGATACAACAGCACCGTCTTGCGGGTGGGCACGTTCATGGGGCGAGGGCCACGTACAGGGTCGCGTTGGCCACGGCGTACTCATCGCCGGCCGGCTGGCGGACCGAGGACCAGCTCACCGCCACGGCGGTGGCGGCAACCAGCAACGCGCCGGCGAACCCGGCGCGCAGCCACAATCCCAGCCCGATGGGCAGGCTGTCACCCCGGGACCGGCGCCATGCGGCCAGCACGCGCGCCTCGGCGGGAAAGGGGAGCCGCTCACACGCCGGCACCGGGGTGCGCGCTGCGGATCGCAACAGGCGATCCAGCGGATCGGGGGACGGAGGAATGAACTTCATGTGCGGTGCTCCTTCATCAAATGGGCCAGGTGATGCTTCATCTTGCGGCGGGCACGGAAGGCCCGGACCTTGACCAGCGGGCCGCTCCAGCCGGTGATCGCCTTGATCTCCTCGACACTGCGCCCTTCCAGGTGCAGCAGCGTAATGACCAGGCGGTCCTCCGGTCCGAGCAACTGCAGCATGCGGTCCACCAGTTCCCGGGAGGCCAGATCCTGCTCGGCCGGCACGTCGCCATTCTGTTCCGCCAGGTGGTCGAGCACGGCGCACTGCTCCTCGGAGAGGTCGGCATGCCTCAGCTCGGGCCGGTGGGACTCGCGGGAGATCTCGTGCCGGCAGGTGTTCACACTGATGCGCGCCACCCAGTGCTCCAGGGGAACCAGGCCCCGGTACTGGTCGAGTCGCGTGAACACCTTGATCAGGACGCTTTGCACTAAATCTTCCTCACTGGTGCGGCGCGGCAGATGCGACCGGACGATCCGGGTGACGAGCGGCGTCAGATGCGCCACCAGCACGCCTGCCGCCGCCTCATCGCCAGCCCGGGTGCGGGTGACGAGTTCCGCCACCTCCGTTCCCGGTTCGTCCATGCAGCAGCCGTAGCCTTCCGAAAAACCTGACCGCCGGCAACCCGATTGGTTACCGATGGGTTACGGAGGATTCAGGAGGCATCGGGCGATCCCGGTTCAGGGCGGGGCGCCGGCGCCCCGCAACGGGAGCTTGAGACGGCTGGGCGGCTCCAGGTAGCGGAAGGCGTTGCTGGGATTATCGTTGTCGTAGGCGTAGGCGTCGCGGTGTTCCAGGAAGTACCGCAGCACCGCCACCGGAATTGCGAATCCCAAGCCCTCGCCAAAGGTGAGCTTCATGTTGGTCACCCCCACCACGGAGCCGCGGGCATTGAAGAGCGGGCCGCCGGAGTTGCCCGGGTTGATCTGGGCGGTGGTCTGGAGGTAGAGGTCCCCGCCCACTTCCCGGGCCGTGGTGCTCACGATGCCTTCGGTGACCGTCCGTTCCAGGCCGAGGGGACTTCCAATGGCGAATACCCGGTCACCCTGAACCAACCCCTCGGTGGTCCCCAGGGTCACCGTCTTGAACCGGGGCGCCTCCTTGTCCTCCACCTTCAGCAGGGCCAGATCGGCGAACTTGTTCATGGCCACGATCCGGACCTCCTTGTAGCTGCGCCGTTCCAACTGTCCGTCCTTCTGGTGATACACCTCCACGGAGATCCGGGTCTCCCCCTCGATCACGTGGAAGTTGGTCACAAAATAGCCGTCCGGATGGATGAAGAACCCGCTGCCCAGACCACCGGGGGTCCGCACCTGCACCACCGCCTCGCCCAACCGTCCGACCAGCTCCCGCACCGGCGACTCCTGGGTGTCGGCAGGCGCTTCGGCAAACATGCCGGATGCCGGCGCCTCCACCGAGGAGCTGCTCTGGGCCTTCACCGGAGCCGCAGCGGCGGCCTGGGTGTCCTGAACGATCTCCAGCACCTGCACCCGCGGCACGCCCACCACGGTGTAGCCCACGTCCACAAACACCGTCTCGGGTTTTTCGGAGACAATGCGCCCCGAAATCGCCGCCCCTTCCTTGAGTCGCAGGGTCTCCGCCTGCATCGCGGGGGTCAGGACCATCGGCAATGATAGCAGGGAGGGCAGCAGCAGACGTCGCACGGCCGGAGCCTACGGAGCGACGGACGATCCAGCAAGCCGGCGCCGGGCCCGGGTCACAGCTTGAGCACGGCCTGCAGGTACAGGAACTCGCTGCCCGGATCCGCTCCAGTGTTGGTGACAAAGGAGCCCGGGAAGAAGTGGGCGTACACCACCTCGAGGTCACACCAGGTCCGGACCGGATAAGCCACCCGCAGATCCAGTTCCTGGCCGACATACGCCCCGCTGTCACCCGTAGGATCCACGCGGAGGCCGCGCACCCAGGCATCCCGGTCGCTGGCCAGCCACACGCTGCGCAGGATGATCTCGGTCCGCAAGCGCGGGACCGGTTCCACGCTGAACCGGACCGCAGGATCCAAAATGTTCTGCCAACTGAAGTATCCGGAATAGCCGTAGAAGGCGAAGTTCGCGCCGAACAGCGGATCAAAGCGCTGCTGGCTGTCATCGCCAGGGTCCTGGTCGCCGCTGGCGTAGTTGAACCAGAGGGCCAGCCGGGGCTTCCAATCCACCGGCCAGGAGTACCCCGCCTCCACATGCCCGGCCCAGGCCTGATGCGCCAGCCCTCGGGTTTCCCCCAACTGTCCGGCAAAACTGGCGTCGTAATCCCACCGGCTGCCGTCCCATTGGCCGAAGGCGTGGAAGCCAAAGGTGTGCAGGGTTCGCCGCAGGGGAATTCCCTGGCGGGCATCCTGGTTCAATAGAAGCCAGTAGGGCTCCACCTCGATTCCGGGAGACCCTGCCCGCCAGTAGCCGGTCACGCCGTAGAGCCAGGAACTGTTGTAGGACTCGTCGAAGTCGTCCACGTCGCGCTCCACCGGACGCAGCGCAAAGCCATCCACCTCCCATCGGTCGCGCTCGCCACCCAGCCGTCCGCGGACTCCGTCGAAGGCGTTGATCGAATTGCGAAAGCGGTTGCGGGCTACCAGGCGGCGGTCCACGGCGTCAAAGGTCATCCGCCCGCCCATGAGGGTCAGCGGATTGCCATCCACCACATTCTCGAAGTGCAGGTCGGCATGGGCCTGCAGCACCTCGGTGTAGTTGACCTCGTTCGGCAACGGCGCCCGCTCGCTGAGAAGACGGCGGGAATCCTGGAATTCCCCGGCGAAGCGGAGCGGATCCACCGCATGACGCACCCCCAGGTACACCAGGGTCTGGGTGACCAGGGCATCGTCACTCACCAGGCCCGGAGTCCGATAGTCGTTCTCCCGGATCTCGTAGCGGAACCGCGAATGGATTCCGGCATCCAGCCAGTCCACGGAGTCCAGGGCCTTCCAGTCATGGAGGCGGCCGATCTCGGTGAGGGAATGGGCGTAGTTGGGACGGTCCGCCACCCGGTCGGCGCCGATCGCCCGCGTGGCGACGGGACGAAAGGCGCCACCGGAGGCCGACTCGGAGGTCGCGGCCTCCGCCGAAACAGCCAGGAGGGCCAACACACCACATCCCGCGCCTCGCAGC
>JAFLEG010000387.1 GCA_017302195.1 Verrucomicrobiota bacterium | reverse complement strand
GCCGGCCCGGGAATCGGCGACAGCGCGTTGACGATCCGATTCGTCCACAGCGGCGTACCGTCCGCCCGGAACGCGATCAGTTCCTGGCGGCTGTTGACCGCCATCAGCCGATCCGTCCCGGCCCACGCCGGTTCTCCCCAGCTCTGGTTGAGGCCACCCGCCACCCAATGGCGGTGACCGTCCGGCGTGAATACCGTGAGCCCCATGTTGCCCACCGCCAGCAGGCCATCCGGGTGAACGGAGAACCGAATCGGGGTGCTGCCCATTCCGATTCCGTCGGACCATTGCAGGGTTCCTTTGCTGTCCAGCGAGCGCACCTGGATGGTCATCCCGGGAGGTTGCCCGGCCAGAAAAATCGTGCCGTCCGCGGCGACCGACAAAAACGGGGTTGTCAGCACCCCGGGAACCTCCTTGAGATCGTCGCCTGATGCCGTTGCCGACCAAAGAACGGACTCCCAGTTATGTCCGGCCGCCAGCATCACCCGCTCGTCCGGGGTGATCACCGGATGGGAGACCCCGGTGCCCCCGGTCTGGCGTTGCCACACCAGCTCCCCTTGCGGGGCGATCGCATACACCACACCGAGGTCCGGCGGCGGCGTCAGCACACTGCGCCGATTCACCCCGACGACCACCGTTCCGTTGGTGAACACCACCGGCATGGTAAAGCGTCCCGCGGTGGACCGGGTCCAGAGCAGCACATCCTGCCGCGTCACCAGCGGTCCAGCCCAGGGCCCCACCGAGTCTCCGGCAACCGCCCGCACCCGGTAATACAAGTCCACCGCATGCGGAGGGCTGAGATCCACGAACGGACTGGCCGTGACATTGGTGGCAATCACCACCGCGGCAGCCTCCGCCGGATCCGTGCCGCGAAGGATCTCGTAGGACACCGCGCCCTCCACCGGGAGCCAGCTTAGCGAAACCAGCCCCGACTCCAGCAGGGGTCCACCCACCACCAGGCGCTGCGGTGCGCCGGGAGACGCCGCCGGATCCATGACTCCCGACGCCACGACCTCGCCAATCAGGGCAACTACGAGGGCCAGGAAAAGGCCGCAACTGAGCCGGGGCCGGGATCGAGGGGTGGGAAACATGGCATTCAATGGGTTCACTGCGGGAGATGGTGCCTGCCGAAGCATCGGTCACAAAGCGGAAACGTCGTCGGCAAGCTCCGCGTCCACGGCACGGCACGGCACTCCAGGCTGAAGCCCACCTTCTGACGGAGGCCCGGACCACGGTTGCCATTCAATCCAGGTGCTCGTCCTCCGGGTTGTATGTCGGCACGGGAAGATTGAGCAGCGTGAGGTCGCCAACGGCCCGGTGGCGGACTCCCGGCGGAATGGACCAGGCCGAGCCCGGGCACACCGGAACCCGCTTGCCGTCCAGTTCTACAAATCCCGCCCCCCCAGGAGGCACGCTACTGCCGACGCACCCGGAAGAAGCGCTGGACGGGCGCGTTGCCAGGCCGCAAAGGAAAGATCGCGCCGCGCGTGGTGTCGGTGCTCAACGCACCGTCCGGCGCCCAATGCAGCAGGTCGGGGCTGATCTCGATTTCGTACGAGGCTGATGCCTCCCCAAGCAGGCAGAAATCGGCCCCGGTCGGGGTGCGCCGGGAGTTGACGATCGTCGCGAAGGTTCCGACCTCTGGCGCGACATGTACTGTGACGGTCGTCTCGTTGGTGCCGCCAAATTTCCCGATCAGGCGGTAGCCAAACTGGTCCGCACCCACGAAGTCTGCCTGGGGAGAATAACGAACGGCCCCGGAGGTCATTTCGAGCGCTCCTCCCTGCTCCGACGTGGTTCCCAGCAACTCCAACCTCAGCACCTCCGTCGCATCATCCGCCATGTCGTTGAAAAGCAGCTTGTCAAAGGTCACCTCCACAGGCTCCCCGGGACGGGTCGCAATGCGGTCTGGAAATGCGGCGACGCGGGACACCGTCCGGAACGAATACCAGCCGACCCAGTCAGGATTGTCGCCGGTGACGAAGACGCGGAGCCGGTAGGTGCCGGTCTCGGGCAGGCGGATCCGGTTCATCGCGCCCGAAAAGAGAACGCTGAACACGGTGCCCCCGCCGGGCCGGACCAGCTCCCAGCGCAGATTGCGCTGGAACTCGGGCGCCTGCGCAAAGGGCTCGAAAACCACCTCCTGATCCGCCCGCCCCTCGAACGAATAGGTATCCGTGGATCCTGGCGTCTCAATGCGGCCTGCGCCGACACCAGGCACCCCGTCGGTGATCCAGTTGCCGACAGCCATCGGGAATTCCTGGTCGAGCACATCGCCGCGGGTGCTGAACGAGTACATTCCAAACAAGGAGGGATCCGCGGCATCCGTGAAGATCCGGAGGCGATACTCGCCCACGTCCGGCAGGACGATTCTTCCCTGGGGGTTGGTGAAGAAGGCCGAGAACACATTCCCGCCACCCGGACGAATCAACTGCCAGCGAAGCGCCCGTTTGAAGGCTGTGTCCTGCTCCAGGGACTCAAAGAAAACCACCTGGTTCTCCCTCCCGGAGAACACATAATGGTCCTCCGCACCCGCCACCTCGAGGCGTCCGGCGCCAACGGCGGGAACGCCATCGGACACCGTCGTCCCGATCGTGTAGGAAAAGGTCTGGTCGGCTGCCAGAGCAGAGATTTGGAAGGAATATGGGCCAAACCATTCCGGGTTGATGGCATCGGTGAAGACCCGCAGGCGGTAGATCCCGGCCTCCGGAAGCCGGGTCCGCCCGATCGGATTGGTGAAGAACGAGGAGAATACCCGGGCGCCCCCGGGCGCAATCAATTGCCAGCGCAGGTTTTGCCCAAAGGCGGTCCCCTGCCCGAGCGAACGCAGGAAAACCAGTTGGCCTGCGGCTCCGGGGAACAGGTAGTGATCCTCGGCACCGGCCACCTCCAGACGTCCCGCCCCGGCGATTGGCACGCCGTCAGAAACCACGGTTCCGATCTCGTACTCGAACGTCGTATCCGGCGGGATCGGCAGCACCCGGAACGAGTAGGTCCCGGTCCAACCCGGATCGGTACCGTCCGTGTAGACCCGAAGGCGGTAGGTGCCGGACTCGGGCAGTGCGGTGCGACCGACCGGATTGGAGAAGAAACCTCCGAACAGGATGGCGCCTCCCGGCCGCAGCAACTGCCATCGCAGGCGCCCTGCAAAGCCACCCCGGTGTTCAATCGGCTCAAAGAACGCGAGCTGTCCGGCCGTGGCGACAAAGGTGTAGGAATCCTCCTCCGTGGATTCCGCGAGGCGTCCAGCACCCGGCGCCGGCAAATTCTCGGACACCCGGTCGCCGATCGTTATCTCAAAGTTGCCGGCCAGGCCGCCGAAGGGCAGAACCACTGCAAGCAACAGCCCCGCAATGAGGCTCCGGAGACGATGGGCCTGAGACACGGCGCTGATGGAATTCACGACAACATTCATCCGGAAGATGGGGCCATCCTGCAAGCAGGCACATGCCGGCTCGACGCCTTCGCGACAGGCCTCGGCGAACGGGATCGGGATTCCTCGGACCAAACCATGCCATCCGTGACAACAGGACTCACCAGAGGCGGGGAGAACATGGGCCGCCGCTTCCGGGCATTGGACGATCAGGCGAGACTGGCCCGCGTACAAACAGCGATCCGACCGATGAGTTCCGGGTGCAGGGGGTGGTCACCTCGTTCGCTTCTGGAAATCGGCAGACTCACCGGGTCACATTCAGGAGCGCTTGTTCGTCGCCGTGGCCTGAATGGCGAGCATCGCGTTCCGGCCCTGTCCGGTTGGCGGCGGCGGCGGCAGTAGGCGGGTGACATGAGCATTGAGTCTGCGGACTGTGAACTGGTCGGTGCCTATGCCCGGGAGGGTTCGGAGGCCGCTTTCCGAGCCCTGGTTGCACGGCACGTGAACCTGGTCTTCGGTGCGGCGCTGCGCCAAACCGGCGACGCGGGCGTCTCCGAGGAGGTCACCCAAAACGTCTTCGTCGCGCTGGCCCGCAAGGCACCCCGGCTCGCCTCGCATGAGACCCTGGCCGGATGGCTGCACCGGACCGCGATCCTGGAGTCCAAGGCCCGGCTCCGCGCCGAGCTGCGTCGCCAGCGCCGGGAGCATGTCGCGGCGGCGCTCGATGAGCAGCGGCGGGAGGGGCGAAGTCCCGTCGAGGACCTCGTGCCCCTGCTGGACGAAGGCATGCTCCGGCTCAAGGAGAGCGACCGTGAGGCGCTGATTCTGCGCTTCCTTGAGGAGCGCAGCCTGCGCGAGGTGGGTGAAGCCCTCGGCATTGCCGAGGACTCGGCCCGCAAGCGCGTGGACCGCGCCCTGGAACGTCTGGGCGACTGGTTCCGCAGCCAGGGATTTGCCATTCCCACCGGAGCCGCCACCGTGTTGGTCCAGGCCTCCGCGGCATCGGCAGCACCTGCAGGCCTTGCGATGGCGGCCGCCAGTGCCGGCCTGGGCGCGGCGGGGCACGGCGGCCTCGCAGCGCTGCTGGGACTCTCTGTCCTGCAGGTCGCCAACCTGCAGACGGCGGGACTGTGCGCCCTGCTGGTGGCCATGCCCCTGGGCTGGCGTTGGACCCAGCATCGCCACCTGGAGGCTTCGGCGCAGGGGCGAAGTAGAAAGGGACAGGACAACTATTGGATCGGCGGTGAGAGTGGCCAGCAAGGGACAATACAACTGTAGAAGGAACTGCGGATCCCTGGGAATCGTCCAGCGGAGATCCGGACTGGAAGCTCAGGGCTTTGCGACTTCCTGGTCGGGAGTGTCTGGAATCTGTGCGGGGGGCCTTGAGTTGAATTTTGTCAGTGATCCCGGTTTCAGGCTCGCGATGCGACCCTGGAGGATTTCCAAATCTGTTCACGCGCAGTGACTCACGATCGCCACCATCGGCGTGTCGCTGCCCCTCTTCTCCCCCGCATTTCACCCAAAGACCTGCTTTCGCAGGTCCCGCAGCACGCACAGATCGGTTGTCAGTCCCTGCATGGGACGCGCGCCATCGGTCCGATTCGATCCCCAGCGGCTGCTCAGCGCCTGGAACACTTCCTCCACATACGCCCTCGTCCCCAGCACCGCCCCGTCGGCAAAGTAGCGCACCCTCAATCGCAGGTACTCCGGCAATGACACCTTCCCCCGCGCCGCCAACACCGCCAGAGCCGCTTCCCGTGAAAATCCCTTCCGGGCGGATCCGCCGTCCGGAGCCGTCCCCTCCCGCGCCTCCCCCTGTCCGAAGAGCCACATCCGG
>JAFLEG010000386.1 GCA_017302195.1 Verrucomicrobiota bacterium | reverse complement strand
GTGTCCTCGCGCAGGAGCAGCTTGTCGAGCACCTGCTCGCAGAGCGGTTTCGGACGTGACCGGTAGCCGCGGGAGAGGATGGCCACCTTGCGCCCGGCATCCTGCAGCGCCCGGGCGAACTTCTCCACCACCGGCGTCTTGCCGGTGCCCCCGACCGTCAGGTTGCCGACCGCAATCACCTGCACCCCGAGCGTGGCATCGCGCAGGATGCGCACGTTGTACAGGAACCGCCGCACCTTCACGGCCCCGGTGAACCCCTTGGACAACACCAGCAGGACGAAGCGGACTGCGGCCGCCTTTTTCCCGGGACGTTCCTCGAGAATGACGTCCAGCAGCCAGGTCTCGGCCTTTTCGGTCAACTGACGCCACGATTCCCGCACGCGCCGGAGATCATGCCCGGCGACGCGCCCCGTTCAAAGCGCCAAGCGTCGCCGCCGGTTCAGCGTTCGAGCCGGTAATGGTCCAGCAGGTCCCCGAGCTGCCCCTGGATGCCTTCCCGGGTCAGGCCGAACTCCTCCAGCGTGTACTCATGCGTGCTCTTGAACTCCCGCTGGCGTTCGGTGGCCTCGGTGAGGCGCGCCCGGTAGGCATCCGACATCTCCCAGCCGAAGTGCCGATAGACCGCCTCGATGGTCTCCCTCGGATTCCGGACCAGCTCCCGGTAATCAATGCAGTGGTAGCGCGCCGGGTCCACGCGGTTGCGGAACTCAAACAGGTGCCGGTACCAGTCCACCGCAAGCTGCGCATAGTCGCGGGCGACCGGGCCGTCCTTGGTGATCTCGGGGGAATGCGACTGCCAGACCGGGACGAACAGGCTGACGTGCGAGGGCAGCGAGCGGTAGGGGTGACGGATGATGGTGATGAAGATGCCGTCGGGAAATTCCGCGTTCAGCGAATCGAGCGTGCCGCAGGACTGGGTCGCCTTGGACAGCAGGGTCCGCTGGGGACCATTGGCATGCAGGTGCCGCTGGAGGCAGCTCCGGTAGTAGCGCATCAGACGCCTCCGGTCGTCCGGGGGCAGGGCGTCCGGAAACCCCGCCTCGCGCAGCTCACGGATGAATGGGAAGAGCATGTAGATGGCCTCGGAGGCAAAGGCGTACAGAAACAGCGCATCGTCCTCCTCCGGCTGATTGAGGCGCATCTTGTGCTTGTCGTCCCAGCCGCCAAACCAGCGCTTTTCGAAGATGCCAAGCAGCCGCTCGGCGGGCCGTCCCAGCCGGCGATCCACCCAGGCGATGGCATCGAACAGCCGCTGGAAACAGACCGCGGGAAAGATGGTCTGGTACATCTTCAGATGGACGAACCGTTCGGCATCCAGGCTCAGGAGGTTCTGGGTCAGAGTGGTGCCCGACCGCGGCGGGGCGATGATGAATACCGGCTTCCGCACCGGCTGGCGGCGATGTCCCGGGAACAGGAGGCGGTCCACCAGCCGCCCCAGGGCCACCACGGTCAGGAAGGCGAGGAACAGGACCGAGAAGAACAGCACGTAGGCCCAGCGCCGGAGCCGGAAGGGCTGATCGAGGAGGGACAGGCGCAGTGCCTTGAGAAACAAGCGGACATTGAAGTACATCGCGGACGCCGTGGAGAGAACGGGAGGCCCTTCGTTCCGTCCAGTGCGACCTCGGGGGACCACCGGGTGGTATCGCCGGGAATTTCCGGGTCGGTCTGCGGGTGTCCCACCCAGGCCGCGATGCTGTCCGGCGATGAAGCTGAATCGCGCATACGCCATCGGTGATGTGGTCGAAGTCGTGGCCCCTGTCGGCTCCACCCGGCTCCCGCCGGGGCTGGGTCCGGGGTTCCAGGTGCGGGTGATCCGTGTGGACGCCCCGGCGGACACGGTCGAGCGGGAAGGCCGGGAATGGCGGATTCCCTTCCATTGCCTCCGGCGTTGTGGCGTGGCGTGGCGCGCTCCCTAGCCCGGATATTTCACACGCTTTCTGCTGCGGCTGGCTGCAAGCCCATCTGGCGGCGTTGGCCTCGCGTTCCTCACCGGACAGTATGTCCCCATACAGCCCGGCTCGGAATCGCTTCGGCCGCCTTGCCAGACGGGCTTTCGCTGCGCCTCGCGACGAAAGCGTGTGAAACATCCGGGCTAGCCGGACTCGTAAAGCTGGAAGTCGGGCGGTGGACGGCAGCCCCGGAGACGACGTCGCACCCCCGTGGAACGGGCGTCATGCGGATCGGCTGTGGAACTCACCTCGGGACGCATTCCGTTGTCCACGGAGGCGTCGGGCCGGTGCAAGCGCATCGTTACAGCGTGCACCCGGGGGCGGCTCAGGCCTTGGCTCTTGAGCAGGCGTCGCCGCATGCTCTCCACATGGCATCACCGGGGGTCTGGATCGGTCTGGAGTGCGGGGGAACGCGAACCGTGGTCCTGGCGGCCGGGCCGTCCGGACAACTCCTCCGGCGGCTGGAGGCGGGTCCGGCAAATCTCCGCCTCATGCAGGACCCTCAACTCGAAGCGCACTTCCGGGCGCTTGCCGACCAGCTCCCCCCGCCTTCGGGATTGGGGGTGGGCATGGCCGGGGTGCGCGACCGGGCCGATTGTCTGCGGGTGGAGCGGGTGTTGGAGCGGATCTGGCCCGGGGTTCCCCGGCGGGTAGATCATGATCTTGAGTCCGCGTTGGCAGCCGCGGACGGGCAATGGATTGCCGGAGCAGAGGGCATTCCGGTGGTCGCACGGGTCATCGTGTTGAGCGGCACCGGATCCTGCTGTTACGGACGCCATCGCTCCGGACGCACGGCCAAGGTGGGCGGCTGGGGACATCTGCTCGGGGATCGGGGGAGCGCCTACGACATCGCCTTCCGGGCCCTGCGCGGGGCGGTGCATGTCCTGGATCACACCGGGGTGTGGGGCCGGTTTGGCAGGCAGGCCCTGAGGGCGCTTGCGCTGAATGAGCCGAACGACCTGATTGCCTGGCTGCAGGCAGCCGGCAAGACCGAGATCGCGGCACTGGCGCCGGAGGTGTTCGCCGCCGCGATGGAGGGAGATCGGGGGGCACGACGGGTGTTGTCGGACACCGCGGATGGGCTGGCCGAGGATGCCCTTGCCTGCGCACGCCACCTCGTGCCCGGGCCGGGCCCAGTGCAGTTCGTCTTCACCGGCAGTGTCCTGCTCAAGCAGCCGGGCTTTGCCCGGCAGGTGGCGGCCCGTATCCGGTCCGGTCGGCGGAGCGCCATGGTCTGGAGACTGCCCAGGGAATCCGCTTGGGGCGCGGTGGCCATGGCCCGGGAGGCCTGGACCACCTCCCGGGCGGGGACGACCGGATGCCTGCCATCCGGACCACTCCGGACCCCGGCGACCGCTCCGGCCTCCCCGGTGTGGATTCCCGGCTCCTGCAAGCCGTCGCCCACCGAAGGGCGCAATCCGCGCTCCATGTCCCTGGACCGGATGTCCATCGAGGACGCCCTGCTCCTGCTGCTAGCGGAGGAGGGGCGCGGCGTGGTGGCGGTGCGTCGCCAGCGTGGCGCCATGGCGCGTCTGGTGCGGCGGGTCATCCGCACCTTTCGTTCTGGCGGACGACTGTTCTACGTGGGCGCGGGCACCAGCGGACGCCTCGGCGTGCTCGATGCCAGCGAATGCCCGCCCACCTTCAGGACTCCTCCCGATCAGGTTCAAGGCATCATGGCGGGCGGCGTCCGGGCGCTGCATACCGCGGTGGAGGGAGCCGAGGATGATGCCGCGGCGGGGGCGCGTGCGGTGGCGCACCGGGATGTGGAGTCGCGTGACCTGGTGATTGGCCTGGCAGCCAGCGGCCGCACACCGTTCGTGTGGGGCGCCCTGGCAGAGGCCCGCCATCGGACGGCCGGCACCGCGCTGGTCTGCTTCAATCCCCATCTCGACTTCCGCGGAGGCTGGACCCCGGACGTCGTGGTGGCCGTGGACTCCGGACCGGAGGTGCTCACCGGATCCACCCGCCTCAAGGCCGGCACGGGGACAAAACTGATTCTCAATGCCGTGACCACCCTGGCTATGGTGCGCCTGGGCAAGGTGGTGGGGAACCTGATGGTGGATCTGAATCCCTCGAATGAGAAGCTCCGGGACCGGGCCTGCCGCATCGTGACCACGCTGGCCGGAGTCCCGCCCGAAGCGGCGCGCGCAACGCTGGAGCACAGCGGCTGGCAGGTGAAATCGGCGCTGGCCCGGGTTCGCCCGGCACGACGTGGCCGCTAAAAGGAAAAGGGCGGTCCGGAATCCCGGACCGCCCTTGGAAGAAAGTGCTGCTTAGTAGCGTCCGCCGCCACCGCCGCCACCGCCGCGACGGGGACCGCGATCCCCGCCCCAACCGCCACGGCCGCCACCACCGCCGCCGCCGCCGCCTCCACCGCCGCCGCCACCACCACCGAATCCGCCGGAGCGCGGACGCTCTTCCTTCGGACGGGCCTCGTTGACGGTCAGCTCACGGCCGTCGAGCCGGGTGCCGTGCATCGCCCCGATGGCAGCCTGCGCACCCTCGGGGGTGCCCATGGTGACGAACGCGAAGCCGCGGGAGCGACCGGTGGCGCGATCCACCATCAGGTTGACCTCAGAGACGGGGCCGTGGGCGGCAAACGCGTCTTGCAGGTCGTTCTCCGTCGTATTGAACGACAGGTTTCCAACATACAGTTTGGTATTCATTTGAACGTGCTGTTTGGCGACTCAACTTTGTCCGGCTGTTCCCGACCATCGGGTTTCAAATCGTCACTGAACCACGTTCAACTGAAGATCCACCACGCCTGGAGACTTGCATCAATCCAACAGACGGCGGGAAATTGAACGGTTCTCACGGCGCTGCAAGCCAGATTTTTACGAACTTTCGGCCCTGGGCGGTGACGTCCCCGGGTGTCACCGTCCGCCCCGGGAACCCGCTCACTCGGCCACGTACACATTTTTGAGTTCGGTGTATCCCTCCATCGCCGACATCCCCAGGTCGCGTCCGAGTCCGCTGGCTTTGTAGCCGCCGAACGGGGCCTCTACATGGACGCTGCTGTGCGAATTGATGCTCAGGACGCCGCTTTGCACCGCCCGGCTGACCCGCAGCGCCCGGCGCAGGTCATTGGTCCAGATGGAGCCGCTCAGGCCGAAGGGGGAGGCGTTGACCTCCCGCAGCATGGCGGATTCGTCGTCGAAGGGGGTGATGGCCACCACCGGGCCGAAG
>JAFLEG010000385.1 GCA_017302195.1 Verrucomicrobiota bacterium | reverse complement strand
CGAGTATGGCGGCGTGGTTCCGGAACTGGCGACCCGCGAGCATCTGAAACAGTGGCTGCCGGTGTGCCGTGCCGCCCTGCGGGCGGCGGCGGCCTCGGTGGATGACGTGACGGCCATCGCGGCCACCCGGGGGCCCGGACTGCCCGCGGCGCTCCGCGCGGGATTCACCGCCGCCGCGGCGATGGCCTTCCGCCTCAATCGTCCCCTGGTGGGCATCCACCACCACGAGGCTCATCTGTATTCCCCCTGGATCTCCGGGGATCCGCCTGCCGCGGAGTGGTCGCAGTGGGAGCCGAATGTGTCCCTCATCGTGAGCGGCGGGCACACGCTGCTGGTCGCCGTTCGGGGCGGGCTCGACCACCGGGTGCTGGGGGGCACCCTGGATGACGCGGCCGGGGAGTGTTTTGACAAGTCCGCGAAGCTCCTGGGACTGCCCTATCCCGGTGGCCCCGTGGTGGACCGTCTCGCGGCGGAAGGTGATGCCCGCCGGTTTGCATTCCCGCGCCCCCTGATCCACGAGACCCACGACGACTTCAGCTTCAGCGGTCTCAAGACCAGCGTGCGCTATTTCCTGCAGAGGCATCCGAACCTGTCCGCCGATCCCCAGGCGCTTCGCGACCTGTGCGCCGGGGTCCAGGCGGCGATCGTTGAGGTGCTTGCGGCCAAGACCCTGAGGGCCGCGGAACGCCTCGGATACCGGTGCATCACCGCCAGTGGCGGGGTGACCTGCAATTCCGGTCTGCGGCGGGCGCTGTCCGAGGGTTGCGCGCGCCAGGGGATCACCCTGCGGCTCGCGGCTCCCGCGCTGTGCACCGACAATGCAGCGATGGTGGGCATCCTGGCGGAGCGCCATCTGGAGCGGGGAAGGGCTCCCACCCCGCTGGACGCCGAGCCTCTCCCGGGCTGGGACCTGTCGCTGGAGTCGGGGGAGGCCGGATGATTTCGCGGCGGTCCTGCCCCCCTAGAATCGGAGCGGTGAGGTCTTCCAGTCGTACCGGATGGCCAGCACACGGATCGCAAAGATGAGCAGTGCGGCCAGGCCTCCTGCCAGGGCCCCCGGCAGGGTGGTGGAGGTTCGCAGCAGCACAAACGTCCCGCTGCCGAGGACCGCTGCCAGCGCGTAGTAGTGGCTGGGTCTGAAGAGCAGGGGCTCTTCCCGGACCAGGACATCCCGCAGCAGGCTCCCGCCGACGGCATTGACCGCGCCAATGAAGAGGGCTGCAGGAATGGGCAGCGCGGCAGCCAAGGCGAGTTGTGTGCCCACGATGGCATAAATGGCGAGCCCCGCGGCATCCAGAAGATTGAACACCAGTCCGAAACGGTCCAGGTGCTCAAACCACAGCGAACCGATCACGCTGGCCGCCAGAACCACCGGCAGATAGTGGCCGTCGCGCATGGAGAGCGGGGATCCGGCATCGAGGAAGATGCCGTCGCGCAGCAGGGCCCCGCCCAGACCGGCGACGAAGGCCATGACGAACACCCCGACAATGTCGTAGTTGCGGCGGCGTCCGGCCATCGCACCGGTCAGGGCCAGCAGGAAGGTGGCCGTGTAGTGAAACAACGCCGGCAGTTCGAAATCAGCGGTGCCTGGGTGCATGGCATTCAGAATGAAGGAGGCCGCCCCAAGAATGGAGCGGCCTCCCCGTTGTTTTCTGGGTCAGGTGCCGCGGGTGGACCGCAGCCCTTTCGCCGGTGAGAACGCGGGGGTTCAGCGATTTCTTTCAAAAAATTTTTCATCCGCTACTTTTTTGCTGTCCGGGGGCTGCCTTGCTCAATCCAGAAGCATCGCCTGCACCGCCGTCCAGAGATAGTTCCTGACGCCAGGCACCCACGGACCGTGACCGACCTTCCATGAGCGCCGAATCCCCGGGCAGCGATTCCCAGCGGACCAGTGCCACCCTGATCCGGCGGGTGAGGGATCTTGAGGATGCCGACGGATGGCATGAGTTCTTCGGCCGGTACCGGCAGTTGGTGATGTCCATTGCCCGACGCCATGGCCTGCAGCAGGCCGAAGCCGAGGAGGTGGCCCAGGAGGTCTTTGCACGGGTTGCCAGGAACATCGGCGTTTTTGAGCTGGGCGGTCGGACGGGAGCCTTTCGGCGATGGCTGGGCCAGTTGACCCGCTGGTGCGCCCTGGACGCCCGCAGGCGGCGGTCTCCGTTCGGGTCCATGAACTCCGATGATGCCGGGGAGCCTGCAGCGGATGCGGCGGAACGGGTCGCGGCACCGGCCGGTGCAGGGCCGGATCAGACGGTGATGGACCGGGACTTCGAGGCCATGCTGCTCCAGCGACTTCAACAGTTGGTGTCCCCCAAGGATTTCCGCATCTACCAGATGATCACCTTCGAGGGGCTTTCGCCGGTCCAGGTGGCGGATACCCTGGGTATCCGCCGCGGCACCGTGGACACCATTCTGTGCCGTGTCCGACAGGCAGGCCGGCGGGAGCTGGAACGTCTCGGCGAATCGGCCTGAGACTCCAGCTATTTGAGAGTCACTACACTATCGCCGGGTTCCTGAATCTCTGGGTGGACTCGGAGGCATCGGTGGGTTGCAATGATTGATTGAATATAACAAATATTGTGAATTTGCTAGAGCTGCCTCCGCATTGGAAAATCAGCCCAGCAGCCCGGAAATGACCTCGCCGTGGACATCGGTCAGGCGCCGGTCAATGCCGTTGTGCCGGAACGTCAGGCGGGTGTGATCCAGCCCCAGGAGATGCAGCATCGTGGCATGGATGTCATACACGGTGGTCGGTTGATTGCGGTTCACCGGCTTGTAGCCCCAGGGATCGCTCTCGCCGCAAACGACGCCGCCACGGATGCCGCCACCGCAAAGCCAGTTGGTGAAGCAGTACGGATTGTGGTCGCGTCCGAGCCCGCCCTGGGAACTGGGCATCCGGCCAAACTCGGTGGTCCAAAGGATCAGCGTATCCTCCAGCAGCCCTCGCTGCTTGAGGTCCTGGATGAGCGCCGAGGCGCCGCGGGCGAAGCCGCGGGCGAGGGGACCGTGGTCGCGCCGGATGTCCTCATGGGAGTCCCAGTTCCGTCGCGGGAAGCCATTGTCGTTGCCAGACCAGATCTGCACGAAGCGCACCCCACGCTCCACCAACCGGCGCGCGATCAGACACTTGCGTCCAAAGGCATCCATTTCCTCGGGGGCATTGATCTCCTTGGGCCAGGAGCGGGTGGACCGGTCTATGCCGTAGAGGTCGAGCAGGGATTCGGGTTCGCGGGAAATGTCCAGGGCCTCGGGTGCCGCCATCTGCATCCGGGCCGCCAGTTCGTAGCTGCGGATCCGGGCCTCCAGGCGTGAGTCCCCTTCCCGCTCCGCCGCATGCGCCTGGTTGAGGCCCGCCAGCAGGTCCTGCGTGGCCGCCTCGCTCTCCGCGGAGACGAAATCGGCGTGGGCGCCCGGAAAGAGATCCGTGATTGGATTGGGACGGCCGGGGAAAATCATGGTCCCGGCGTGCTGTCCGGGGAGGAAGGCGGCATCCCAGTTCTTGGGACCGTTGGAGGCAAAGCCCCGGTGGTCTGGCAGCACGACGAAGGCGGGGAGATTCTCATTGTCGCTGCCGAGACCATAACTCACCCAGCTTCCCATCCCGGGAAACCCCGGCATCTGGAATCCCGTGGCCTGGAGGTAGGTGGCCTGGCTGTGAATGCCCGTCCTTCCCACCATGTTGTGCACGAACGCCAGGTCGTCCACGACCGGCGCCAGATCCGCCACCACCTCGCTGAGCGGATGGCCCGATTGGCCGTACGGGCGGAAGTCCCACACCGGCTTCAGCCAGGGCCCCAGTCCATCCTGAAAGGCCTCCACGGACTCTCCGAAGTCACTCGCCTGCCCGTGGCGTCTCACCAGCTCGGGTTTGAAGTCAAACAGGTCGAGGTGGCTGGCTGCGCCGGCCATGAAGAGCTGGATGACCCGCCGTGCCCGCGGGGGCTGCTGCCGCCGGGACGGGAACTCCCCTGCCCCCTCGGTGGCCAGCAGTCCGTCGCGTCCGAGAAGCGTTGCCAGGGCAAGTCCGCCGAGTCCGCCCCCGGACTGCCACAGGAATTCGCGGCGGGAGGGCAGACCGGGATGCCGGTGCGTCCGGTGAAATGGCGAGGGGTGCGGCATGGGTCAATCCACGAAGGAAAACTCGTTTAGATTCAACAGCATGCGGCAGAGGTTGGTCAGGCCGTGGCGTTCCAGGTGCCCGGCCAGCGCGGCGGTCTCCGCCGGGGTCGGCAGACGCCCCAGCGCCCGCCGATGTGCCTCCACGACGCGCGGCCTGTCTCCATCAACGCGTGCGGCGACCGCGAGAGCGAAGTCGCGGGACTGCCGGATCACCAGGGCGTTGTTGAGCAGGGCAAGCGCCTGGAGCGGTGACGCGCTTTCGTTGCGCCGGGCCACCTGCATGGAGGGATCGGCGCAGTCAAGCGTGGTGAGAAATGGCTGGGGCTGAGAGCGCACAATCCAGCGATAGATGGTCCGGCGACGGGCGGCGGGATCCGCAGGATCGTGCAGGCCATATTCGTAGTGCGGGGAGTGCTCCGGCTTTTCGACGACGAAATCCCGGAAGCTGGGACCACCCATTCGCAGGTCCAGATTTCCCGAGGCCGACAAGATGGAATCGCGAACCGCCTCCGCCTCCAGTTTCCTCCGGTTCATCCGCCAGAGCCACGTGTTGGAGGCATCCAGGCGGGACGCCTCGGGACGCTCGGAGGACTGCTGGCGGTAGGTGGCGCTGGTCACCACGAGGCGATGGAGCCACTTCAGGCTCTGCGGCCCGTCCCGGAACGTCGCCGCCAGCCAATCGAGCAACTCCGGATGGCTCGGCAGGCCGCCCATGCGGCCGAAGTCATTCGGGGTCTCCACCAGTCCGCGCCCGAAGTGGTATTGCCATACCCGGTTGACGATGGAGCGCCAGGTGAGCGCATTCGCGGGATCCGTGATCCACCGCGCCAGCGCGGCCCGACGATCGCCCTCGCGGTGATCCGCGGGCAGTTCCAGTTCCCCCGGCAGACCCGCGACGCAGCGCAGGGCTCCCGGAGCGACCTCAGCACCGGGTTTCTCGACACTGCCCCGCGACAGCACCCGGATGGTGCGGGGCTGTCCGCCGTGTCCGCCTGACCAAACCTCGGACCCTGCCGAGGACCGGCGCTCCTACACCACCCCAAGGGACACGACCCATGAGCATGGGTGCCATCGCGGCCAAGCTGGGCATTGGGAAGGG
>JAFLEG010000384.1 GCA_017302195.1 Verrucomicrobiota bacterium | reverse complement strand
AGGAAGCCGCGGGGCTCCTCGTCGCACCGGACGATGGCGTAGAGATTGTCGAGCGGATCCCGGCCGCCGAAGATCACCGTCATCCGGGCCACCGGGGAGCCGGCGGCGAGTTCCAGCTCCAGACGGTGGTCCACCTCTGGGAATTTCAAGGCCGCCTCCTGCCGGGCATCGCGCACCGGGTATCGGGGGCCATCCAGGTGGCCGATGCGGAACAGGGTCTCGTTCACCGCCTCGTCGAAGAGGATGCCCGGTTCCGTGGATGTGCCCTGCCACGCGCCCTCCGGCCCCCGCGTCACCACGCGGGACCGTCCCTTGTGCCGCACCGTGACCTGCACCACGTTGGTGGCGTCGAACTGGAGGGCCCGGAGCTGCGACGGGGATTCCGGCAGCCGCAGCACCTCCGCGAAGGGCACGGAATACACCGGCATCTCATCGGCGCGGCGGACGAAGGCCTTGTCCGGTGCGTCCTTGTCCTGCGCGCCAAAGCTCAGGCGCACCAGCTCGTTGGTGCCCTGGCGCACGACCCACTCGCGCTCGGGGCGGTCGAGTCCGTAGCGGGCCAGATCCGCCGGCACGTCGCTGGGAAACTCGACGATCGGCAGGCCGGCAAGCTGGTCCAGCAACTGGGCCACCCGGGCGGCGTCCGCCGGCAGCGGCGCCGCGCCGGCCAGGATCCAGTTGGTGCCCTGGCGCTGCAGCCGCACCGCGTTGGTCCCGTGTCGAAAGTCGAGGGCATCGGCGGCGGCCAGTGGCGGGGTCAGACGCCGGTCCCGGAAGTTGGCGATGGGCAGCCGGACCAGCGTGGCGGCCTCGGCGGGCACCAGGACGAGGTTGGTGGTCACCATCCGACGCACGAACGCGTAGTCCGGCGCGTTGGAGGGGGATTTTCCGAACTGGAGCCGGACCAGATCGTTGGTGCCCCGGCCGATCACCAGCTCCGTCTCCGCCGGCTGCAGTCCGAGGGGGCCGAGATCCACCAGGGGCGAATCGGCGACGAAGCCGGACACCCGGACGCGCTCCAGGGCCCCCAGCAGCGCCTCGACCCGCTCGGCGTCCGCCCGGGCGCTGAGCGGTTTGGTGAACCGCCAGGCATTGGTGGCCGGGCCGGGGTCCCGTTCCAGGACGAAGGACGGCTTGCCGCGCATCTCCACCCGGTCGAAGACCACGCCCTCCAGATCGAGCAGCGTGCGGTCGCGCCAGGAGTCGGCGGTCCGCGGCAGGGTTCCCAGGAGCGAGTCGCCGGTGGCAAAGATTCCGTCGTCGCCGACCTGCTGGTAGTAGAACTGCCCGCCCAGGGGGGTTGGCCCGCCGATCTTCAGCAGGAGCGGCGGGCGGCCCGACGCGGTCTCCAGCTTCACCGTCAGGGCGTTTTCGTGAAGGCCGAATGCCTTCAGGCCATTGGTTCCGGAGGCGCCCGCCGCCTCGATCTGATCCGGGGAGATGAAGGCGCGCGGACGCATCGCCGCGAGGGCGTCGAGGAAGGCCTCCACCGCGGACACCTGCGCGCCATACTGGATCGGCAGGGTCATGCGCCACCCGTTGGTCGAGCGCTCCACGCGCACCACGGCATTGGAGCGCAGCAGTTCCACCGCGGTCACCTCACCGGCGACAATGGGGGTGAGGCGATTGGCCCCCGGGGCCGCCGGCGGGCCGGTCCGGGGGCCGGTCAGATACAGCGCGGCGCCCAGCAGCAGGGCGCTCAGCAGGAGGATCCAGGTGGTGCGGGTGTTCATGGCCGGATCAACTGCGGCGGCGGAACCAGACCCCCATGCCGACCAGCAGCACGGCGCCCGGCATGGCGCCGAGGAGCACCCAGCGGAGGGTGTGGACCTGGGCCTCGGTCAGTTGCAGCCGGTATTCCCGGATGGGGCGGGGTCCGATGGCCAGCGACTGCGGGCGGTCCAGCAGCCAACTAATGGCCAGATTGGCGAAGTCGCGGTTGTTGGCGGTCGGGAGCGGCTTCCCCAGGGATTCGTTGGCGAACATGGTGGAATCACCGATGACCACCAGCCGGGTCGCGCCGCGGCTGGCGGCGATGCCCGACACGCCGCCCTTTTCGGCGGCCACGGCCATGGGCACCGGCTTGCCCTTGATGTCCCGGGCGGGATCAAAGGCCGCCTGCCCATCCTGGATCCGTGAGCGGGTGAACCCGGCATCGCTGGTCCACACCAGCACCTCCGCCCGTGGCGCCTCCTCCGGCGGCTGTTCTCCGGGCACCGGCGCCACGATGCGCGGCAGCGGGAAATAGACGGCGCCCTCGTCGCGCCGCAGCGGCAGCACCAGCGGATGGGATCCGAAGCTGCGCGAGATGACGTCCAGCTTGGTGTAGCTGGAGAACTGCTCGTCCCCGGCGTAGCCCGGCGGCGCCGCGATGCCCCACCGCAGCAGCAGGCCCTCGAGTCCGGTGCCCTTCTCCATCGAGTAGGGATGCAGCAGCGCCAGCAGGCGTCCGCCGCGCTGGAGGAAGGCCTCGATCTTGGCCAGCTCTCCGGGCAGCAGCGGGCTGGTCGGGCCGGCGAGGATCAGGAGCTGGCATTCGGGCGGGATGTCATTGGTGGCCCCGCCCAGACGCAGCAGCTCGACCTGGAGGTTCTTCTCTCCGGTGAGCAGTTCCATGAAGCGGGAATAGCCGAGCAGCGGTTCCTGGCTGTCGGGCGGATGCTCCCCATGACCCAGCAGGTAGGCGGCCCGGACCGGATCCCCCTCCTGCACCGCGGCCAGCGCGCTGGTGAAGTGATACTCGCCGGTGAACCCCGATCGCCGGATCTCCCGGTTTTCGCCGGCCATCAGGGCCTGGGTGTCCTCGGAATTGTACACCGAGAGCTGTCCCGAGGTGACCACCCGGCTGCGGCCGCCACCGCCGTCGAACACCACCAGGTTGCCCGCGTCGGCCCCCAGCTTGTAGCGGCTCTTCAGCAGTTGGGCCGAGCCCGGGTTCCGGATCGGGTCAATCACCTCGATCCGGACCTGGGGCGAGCGGGCGGCGTACTCGCGCAGCAGGCCGTCCACATGGCCGAACAGGTCGTCCTCGGGATTGAACAGCACCGACGCCGTCACCGTGTTGGTCAGCCCGGCCAGCGTCTGGAGGGTCAACGGCGACAGCACGGTGCCGTCGCGGGCCCGGACATCGAAGCGCCACACGTGGCGGGTCACCGCCCAGAAATTGATCATGGCCACCAGGGCCAGCAGGGAGACCACCGCCACCGCAACGGAGAACCCCACGCGAAACCGGCGTCCCGGCTCAAAGCTGGGGCGTGCCGCCGGATCGTTCGGTTCCACCGGGTTCATTTCCACCGCCGCCCCTCGACGACGCGCTGGGTGAGGAACAGGAACAGGACGGTCATGCTGAGGCAGAACACCACGTGCCGCGAATCAATCACGCCCCGGGCAAAGTCCTCCATCTGCCGCACCAGGGACACATGATCCAGGGCGCGGCCGACCGGGCCCTGGAGGCCGTCCGCCGCCGGCGGGCGGATGCTGAGCATCCAGAGGGCGATCCCCATCAGGAAGGCCAGCATGGCGGCGATGATCTGGCTGCGGGTCAGCGCCGAGGCGAAGAGGCCCAGCGCCATGTACACCGCACCGATCAGCGCCACGCCCAGGAAGGCCACCGCCGTCACCCGGGGGTCCAGCAGCAGCGCCTCGCCCGTCACCCGCCGGAGCACCGCCATCACCCCCAGCAGCGGCAGCCATGTGATCAGGTAGAAGGCAAACGCCCCGGCGAACTTGGCCAGCACCACCTCCCAGTCGCCCACGGGCGCCGTCATGAGCGATTCGTAGGTGCCCGAGGCCCGCTCCGCGGCGAAGGAGCGCATGGTGATGATCGGGGAGATCACCAGCAGGATCACCCAGAAATAGGTGCTGGCGTAGAAGAGTTCGGACAGCGGGGCGTCCATCGGGCGGTGGTTGAGCCAGACGATGAGGTCCATGACGGAAAGCCCGGTCAAAAGCATCGCGGCGGACACCACCACATAGCCGGTCAGCGACTTGAAGGCGCCGCCCAGCTCGCGCCGGACCAGGGTGAAGAAGGCGGTCATGGGCGGGGGATGAGGAAGGACGGGGAACCGGGCTTCATTCCGCCTCCTTCCGGGTCCGGGTCAGGTGCACAAAGATCTCCTCCAGGGAGTGATGCCGGCGGGTGAGCTCGCGCAGATTCCAGCCATGGGTGCGGGCGAGTTCATAAACGGCCGGCCTCAGGTCGGCGCCGGCGCGTGGCGTCAGGACAAGCCGCTGAAAGTCGCCGTCCAGGGATTCGAATTCGGCGCTGACCACCTCCGGAAGGTCCCGGACCGCCTCCCGAAGCGCCGCCAGCGGCGCGGCGATCTCGGCGACCACGCCGGCATCGAGGCTGAGGCGCTTCCCGAGGTTGGCGGTGGTGTCGGCCGCGATGATCTCGCCGCGGTTGAGGATCAGCACCCGGGAGCAGGTGACCTCGACCTCGCTGAGGATGTGGGTGGAGAGCAGCACGGTGTGCTTCCGGGCCAGATCCTTGATCAGCGCCCGCACCGCCCGGATCTGATGCGGATCGAGCCCAATGGTCGGCTCGTCCAGGATGATGAGGTCCGGCTCGTGGACCAGGGCGTCGGCCAGTCCCACGCGCTGCCGGAATCCCTTGGAGAGCTGCCCGATGATCCGGTGTTGCACCTCGGTGAGGCCACATTGCCGCAGCACCACGTCCACCCGCACCCGGCTGCGGCGCCACCCCAGGCCCTTGAGGCGGGCGCGGAACTTCAGGTACTCGCGAACGCGCATCTCGAGGTGGAGCGGGTTGTTTTCGGGCATGTACCCGATCCGGCGCCGGACCTCGTCCGGCTGGTGGAAGACGTCGAACCCGGCGACGCGCGCCGTGCCGCTGGTCCCCGGAAGGAAGGAGGCCAGCATGCGCATGGTGGTGGTCTTGCCGGCGCCGTTCGGCCCCAGGAAGCCCACCACCTCCCCGCGCGCCACGGTGAACGAAATGCCGTTCACCGCGGTGCGTCCGGGGTACCGTTTGGTGAGCCCGCTCACCTCGATCATGGGCGTGGAATCCATCGCGCTGCGGTGCGGAAGTCTAGGCAGCACCCTCCGGGCTCCCAAGGGGAAAGCGGCGGTTTCAGCGGACCTGGACCGCCACCTCGCCCTCCGAGCGGCGCACGTACTGTCCGAAGACCTCCTCCACCACGATGGCCAGGCGCATCTCCTCGCCGCGGGGCTTGCCGTGCGTCTGGCGCGCGAACTGCA
>JAFLEG010000383.1 GCA_017302195.1 Verrucomicrobiota bacterium | reverse complement strand
CCGGTTGAGCCGGCGCGCCGTGACCCGGCCCGGATCGGGGGGCAGCTTGGCCTCGGCCGCGGCAATGGAGGCCTCGATCGCCCGGGTGAAGGCGGTGACGGCCTCGGGGGAGGGCTTCGCCGGATGCTTGGCCGGCGGCATCTCCCCGGAGTTCACCTGATGCAGCACCCCGCGCCACAGCTTGAGATCCTGGAGAATCCGCGCGTCATCCCGGATCGCCTTCAGGTCCAGATCCGCCTTGGTCTTCGCCCCGCCATGGCACTCGTAACAGTGCTGTTCCAGAAACGGCATGGCGGTGTCCACGAACGCATCCGCCCACCCCGGGCACGCGAGGCCCGCCGCCGCCAGAATGGCGGCGCAACACCGGATCCAAAGCACATGAATGCGGGGCGGCATGGCCGAAAAACCGGACTCTCCCGGTCACGGGATATTCAGCCGGATTTCCCGCCCCGCAACGCTCGCCCGGCCCCGGACGTGGTTCTTGACCAGACTCCGGGCTTGCCGGGCTGTCGTGCCCGCCTAGCGTCGGCATTGATGGATCCCCGAACGGCCCGAAGGGTTCCCTTCCTCATCTGCGGTGCGGTGCTTGGGGTCATCGCGGTGCTCCGCGTCGCCTCCCACTGGGGCTCGGAGACGCTGGCGGCGCCTCGCAATGCCCACGCGCTGCACCTGGTGCTGGTCGAGGCCTTGAGCCTGTTGGAGCGCATGGAACTGGCCACGTACGACAGCCGCATGCGTCTGGCCAGCGGCAGGAATCCGGCCGTGGTTCCGAACCTGGGCCTGGTCGGGCTGGATGCCGAAAGCCTCCGGTATCTTGCCACCAATCAGGGGTTCACCTGGCCGGTTCCCCGGTTTGTCCATGCGGAGGTGCTGGCGGAACTGCGCCAGCAGGAGGTCGGCACGGTCCTGTTCGACATCCTGTTTGCGGAGACCAACCGCGACTATCAGGAGACCCGCCGGCAGTTGCCCGACGGTTCCTGGGTCAGCGCCGACGCCTATTTTGCCCGGGCCCTGGGCTCGCGGCCGGACGTGATCCTCACCGCGATGCCGCAGGTCACGCAGGCTGGCCTGGAGTATCCGGCGCCGATGTTCCGCGCCGCCGCACCCGTGACCGAGGCCAGCCGGCTGATTGATGTGGACCGCGTCGCACGGCGCATCCGGCCGGTCAGGGACATGGTGGCTCCGGACGGCGGTACGAACCGCATCTGGCATGGGGGCTTTGTGCTCGCGGCCCGCCAGATGGGGCTGGACCTCGACCGGTCCCGGTTCGCCCCGGGATGGATCACCCTGGTGGACAGCAATGATCTGCCGCAGATCCAGGTGCCGCTGGATGCGGACACCAACTTCCTGATCCGGTGGGAGATCCCCGAGGAACATGGCGCGCTGGAGTATCAGAATTACGCGGACATCCTCAGATCTGCGGAACGGCGGCGGGCTGGCGAGGCGGTGCCGGCCCCCTGGCGCGGACGGCTCGCGGTGGTCGCTTCGGTGATCGCCGGCAACAATGTCTCCGACCTGGGCGCCACCCCGCTGTCACCGAACACGCCGCTCTCGGGCATCTTCTGGAATGTCGCCAATTCGCTGCTCACCGGGCAGTTCGTCCGGCGGCCGTCCCTGGCGGCGGAACTGGCGCTGCTGGCACTGCTGACCCTCGTCCCGGCGGCCATCAGTTGGCGGCTCCGTGCCTGGTGGGCAACGGCGGCGGTGACGGCGTTTGCCGCGGGCTATGTGGCCATCGCCGTGGCGGTGTACATCCGCTCGGGATGGATGCTCCCCGTCGTGATTCCCGTGCTTGGCGCCCTGCTCATGACCCATGTCGCCCTGCTCACCTGGCGCGGCATCAACGAGCTGCTGCTGCGGACCGAGACACGATCCTTCTGGCGTCGGATCCTCTCGGAGAATGTGTTCGCGCACTGGGAGAAGCAGCTTGAGGAACGGGCCGGCGGCACCCATCGCCGCGTGACCATCGTCTTTGCCGACCTGCGGGGGTTCACGGCGATGGTGGATCAGAGCCACCGTCAGATCCAGGCCCTCACGCAGGACGGCGAGGTGGATTCCGAGGCGACGCGGCTCTTCGCCCGGCAGGAGGCCGACGAATCCATGGCCACCATCAACCGCTACCTCTCCGAAATCGCCCGGATCTTCAAGGAACACGACGGCACCTTCGACAAGTACATCGGCGACTGCGTCATGGCCTTCTGGGGCGCGCCGCTCCCCAACCGCACGCACGCCCTCGCCTGCGTGCTGGCCAGCATCGCCGCCCAGCAGCGCCTGCAGGAACTGAACGACGAACGCCGCCGGGAGAATCACCGGCGCGAGGCGGAGAACGGCGCCCGCGCGGCCTCCGGGCTGGCCCTGCACCGGATGCTTCCCCTGCTCTCCTTCGGTGTGGGCATCCACACCGGTGACGTCACCGTGGGCACGCTGGGGGGAGGCTCCATCGTCTCCAACTACACCGTCTTCGGACGCGACGCCAACATCGCCAGCCGTCTGGAGGGGGTGGCCGAGGGAGGGCAGATCGTCATCAGCCGGGCCACCTGGACAGACCTGCGACGCGATGCCCCGGCCCTCGCCGCCCGGTGTCGATCCCTGGGACATCCCCCGCTGAAGGGCATCCAGGAACCGATCGAACTCTACGAGGTTCCCTGGACCGAAACGGAGGGTGCGGGTCCCGCGGCCGGGCCTCCGACCGCCCCATGAGCCCCGCCGCCCCCAGCCTCTATTTCCACACCTTCTGGACGCGGCCCCAGTTTGTGGATCCGGGCCGCAGTGCGGCGGACTCCATTGAGCTCCCCGATTTTGAAGCGCTGACCTGGCTGACCAGCGCCCTGGAGGCGCGCCGGCATGGCCGCCTCCGACTGGTCACCGATCGGCGCGGGCTGGAATTCATCGGCAACATCGGACTGGACTGGGTGTACAACGGAGGGATCTCCACCGAACTGGACGCCATTCCCAAAGGCATGGACCCCGGGGTCTTCTGGTCGGCAGGCAAGCTCTACGCATGGGCCTCCATCGGGGAGCCTGCGGTCAGCCTCGATCCGGACGCCATCTGCTGGCGCCCCGTGATGGCGTCCGCCCCGGTGGTGGTCCTGCACGCCGAGGATCCGTGCTCGGAGGACTACCGGCACCAGCAGTCGCGCTACAGCGCCTTTGGATTTGAGGACACCGGTTGGGACTGGCAGGCGGAGGCCATGAACGCCGGGGTTCTCATGATCGCGGATGTCGCCTTTGCCCGGCACTATGCCGCGGAATCCATCCGGTTCATGACGGCGTTCTCCCGGCATCTGGAGGAAGTCCGGGAGGCAGCCGCCCCGCCGGTCGGGCTCTGGGCTGACGCGATGCTGTTTGCCGAGCAGCGGCTGCTCTCCCTGCTCCTGCGGCGGCAGCGGATTCCGGCAGCCGCCCTGGCCGAGTACGACCCGCGGCGGCGTCACGTCAGCCTCGGCTCCCCATGCCTTCACCTGTGGGGCACCAAGCAGTTCTATCCGCGGTGCCGGGAAGCCCGGGTGGCCTTTGTGAACCATCTGATCGGGCATCTGCAGCGGGAATTCCCCGAGGCGGCCGACCTTCTGAAGCGCTGGGCGCTCGACCGGCCGCTGCGGGTGGAGCAGTTGCCGCCGGATCCAGTCCTGCCGTTTCCCCTGGAAGACGCCGGTGAGGGATACTCCTGTCTGGGCAGGATCCACGGGACGGTCGAAATCCAGGACGCCAATCTGGATGTGCGCCGGCCCGGATACCCGGGAGCCCGTGTGGGCCACGCGGAGATCCTGCACCCGTCGCCCGGAACGAGTTTTGAGTTGACCGAGGTGCGCCGCGACCCTAACCCACATTAAATCTCTGACCCAGGCACATCATGCCCCTGAAGATCACCCAGGAACAGCCGTTGACCCCGGCATCCATCCTGTACTCGCCACCCGATCCGGAGCGTCCGCTGCCCCTGCCCGGACCGTGGGCCGTCAATGAGTCCCTCGATTACCGGGCGCCCGGGGGCGCCACCGCCGCCATTTCCCAGTCGGCCGGCGCCCACGTGTACGCCCGCGTGGCCGGGCCCAGCTCCACGCGCCTGACACTGTCCCAGTTTGCCTCCTCCTCCATTGCATCCATCACCACCTACTCCACGGCGATGTACCCGGTCCGGGTGACGGCCACCAGCTCCTCGCGTCGGCGCATCGTCACCGGGGGTGACGGGGGTGTCGGCATTCGCGGCTGAACCGCTGCGTCCCCGCAACCGACCGGACGG
>JAFLEG010000382.1 GCA_017302195.1 Verrucomicrobiota bacterium | reverse complement strand
ACGACATCGCACCCGGCGCGAGGACTTATAACGGCCCGATCACGGTAAACGGCAATGTCCGCATCGTCGCCCGGGCCCGGAATCCGCAGCACACCGCGCGGACGGGTCCGGACAACCCCCCGCTGCGCAGCATCTGGTCCGGCGTGGTGGCCGAGACCTTCGTGGTGACGCCGATCCCGTTGCGCATTACCGAGGTGATGTACCATCCGGAGGGCGATGGTCCGGAGAGTGATCTTCAGGAGGAGGATTTCGAGTTTCTGGAACTGGAGAACACCGGAGACGCGCCGGTGGACCTCGCCGGATTCGCCCTGGAGGGCACGGTGGACTTCGCCTTCACCGCCAACACGCCGTCCCGGGTCGTGCCCTCCGGCGGACGCCTGCTGCTGGTGGGGAACACCAACGCATTCGCCAGCCGCTATCCGGGCATCGGGCCGGTGGCGGGCGCTTTCAACGGCAGCCTGAACAACGACTCCGGACGCCTCGCGCTCTTCGGACGGCTTCGGGAACCGGTCTTCGATTTCCGCTACGCGCAGGAGTGGTCCGCCGAAGCTGATGGAACGGGTCCCTCGTTGGCGCTGCGTGAAGAGGCGCCCGGGCCCCTGCCTCCCGGAGACGTCGCCAGTTGGCGGGCAAGCAGCGCCTGGGGTGGCTCGCCAGGCGAGGCCGATCCGGCGCCCGTGCGTCTGGACTCCGTATTGGTGGAGGGTGTGCTGCGGATTCGCCTCACCGGAACACCGGGCCGATCCTATGGTCTGCAGGAGCGCGCCGAGCTGGCCACCGGAGGCTGGCGAACGGCGGACACCCGGGTGGCCGGACCGGATGGCGCGGTGGAGTTCACCATCGTCCCCGCCGCCGGCATGCGCCTCTATCGGGCACTGCTGCCGTAAGGCCAGTGTCGGCTCACACCACCGACCGGCGCCCGGGTTCGAGGATCTCGCGCTGCCAGGGCAGCAGTCGGTCCCACTCGCCGGAATCCGGCCGTGCCAGGGCCAGCAGGGTACCCTTGGCGGCGATGATGGTGGGATCCATGGCCAGCTCAGCGGCCCGGCGGTCGCGGAGATCCCGAAGTTCATCCGAGTAATCCAGCTCCTTGCGCGTCATGCGCCGGGTGAAGACCCGGTGATGCTTCGGCCACTGGTCCTGAGGGACGGCGAGCCCCTCCCGAACCGCGTCCAGAACGCCTTGGCGGCGCTTGGGAGTCAGGTAGGGAGGCAGCCGGACCGCGCGCAATCCTCCCGAGGCCGCCTGCTCAGCGATCTGGCTCAGGGCCTCGTGTTTGAGGATGAAGAACGGCGGCCGGCCGGTGCGGAGGGCATCCCGCTCCCGCCAGTGCCAGACGGCCCGGAGCACCGCGAGGGCCGGCTCGCTGAGTTTGTCGAACCCCTTGATCCGCCACACCTGGTCGGGATCGGGAGCGTCCGGTCGCACCGCCACCTCGATGATCTTCCGGCAGATCTGGCGATGCCACTCCAGCCGGCCGAGTTCCGTCAGCCGGGTGCGCAGCAGTTCCACCAGCGGATTCAGATGCCGCACGTCATTCAGGGCGTACTCCACCATCTTGTCGGTGAGCGGGCGCCGGCCCCAGTTGGCCTTTTGCGATCCCTTCTCCAGGGTCAGTCCCAGGTATTTGGAAAGCACATCGTTCAGTCCGAACTTGGGCTCCCCCAGCAGCCGTGCCGCCCACATGGTGTCGAAGATGGAGGCCGGCTGGAACCGGTGGCCCGCATACATCAGATGCAGGTCGTAGTCGGCAGCGTGGAGGATCAGTTCATGCCGGTCGAAGGCCTCCCACAAAGGCTCCAGATGCAGATCCGCCAGGGGGTCCACCAACTGCTCCTCACCCGGAATCGCCACCTGGATCAGGCACAGTTTCTCCGGATAGGCATGCAGGCTGTCGGCCTCGGTATCCACCGCCACCCAGGGTGCAGCGTGCACCCGGGCGGCAAAGTGTTGGAGGTCGGTGGCGGTACTGATCACCGCCGCAGATCCTCCCCAATTTCCCCGCGTCCGCCAAGGGGCGAACTTCGGGGATCAGAAACGGCCATCGGCCCCCGAACTCGACGGGGACTCGTCCGCGGGACCGCCACCGACTAGGGAGTTCCCGTATTGGCTCCAGGAACACGGTAGGAGACCGTGTAGAAGCCCTTGATGGCGGGCAGATGGACGTAGAGATCCAGGGTACCTTCCGCTGCCGCGGTGTGGATATGCCTGTCCAGGGCTCCGGTCTCGGTCAGACCAAAGGGCAGCGCCTGCCAGCCAAGCTCGGCAAAGGTGGGATTGCCGTAAACCTCGTAGCTATAGCCGGCATAGGCTGGGACGCGGAGGCGGAACCGCCCGCCCGCCATGGGCATCCCGCTCACCACCAGGCTGCCGCCGGCTGGATAGGTCGGTTCGGTGGGGGTGCGACCCACCACATAGTCCCAGCTCGCCTCCACCTCCCCGGTGCTGATCCCGGCGACCGCCGTGAAATTGAGCAGCATGGAGGCGCGCTGCTCGGCGTTGGAGATGGTCCCGAAGACGTTGTCGTTCGAGTTCTGGGTGGGCCAGACGCTGCCGTTCACCGCGTACGCCACCTCGTTCCAGCCGGTCTGGGTGGTCGTTCGCCTCAGTTCACCGGGGAAGGTGACACCCCAGTGAAAATGACGGGTCCGCCCCTGATATAGGCCAGCTTTGATGGTACGAAACCGATAACGCCCGTCGGATCCGGTGAGATACTGACCAAACCCGGCGAAGGCCGCGTCGCAGGCCGGATTGCGGGCTGCCGAGGTGGAATAGAGGTAGTCACCCTCATGGTCCGCATGCCAGAGCTCCACCAGGGCGCCCCGCACCGGGTTTCCCGACGCGTCCAACACGCGTCCGTTGATGTAGGTGACCACTCCGGTGGCCAGGGTGAGGTTGTCGTTGAGCCGGACCAGGTCATTGTCCTTGTCGAGTGGGATGTTCCGGGCCAGTGGATAATACGGCCCCTGCGTGACTGTCGGGGAGATCGTCAATGCCTCAGCGAGGAAGCCCGGCAGGGTGAATCCCGCGGAGGCGACCGCCATGCTGCGGAGCAGGCGCCGGCGGCTGAGCGGAATGTGGTAGAGGTGCGGGGGAGTTTTCATGGAGCGAAGGAATGGAATGCTGCTGTCTTCGGCTTCAATAGATCTCCGGCTCTGTAAATCCGGCATGTTGCCCGCAGGAAAAGTTGTAAAGGCGGGGTAAAACGGGTCCGGAACGCGGCAATCACCACCCGCTCACTGCTTCTCGACGAGTTTCCAAACGAACCTGGAGAGGCCTCACACCAAGGACCGACCCCGATCAATCTGGGTGTTTTGCTGCAATGAACTTTGGCCCAAAAAGCCCACATCTGGGGTTCAGCTCATTGGTAGGATGCGGAGGACGCAAAGGAATCGGAGCCCGGTTTGGGTGATCCCACCGGTGACTCCTGTGTTTCCGGTACTGCCGCGTCACTCGGGTGATGGCCCGTTCGGTATCGGAACGCGTGCGTTCCCCCCAGCAGCGAGGCTTCCCCACCCTGTGTCCATCGTGCCCTCGGTGTGCATCTCTCCCCGCCCACGCCGAGAGGGAACCGCTTCCTCGTCGCCGGGGCCGCCGTCTTCTGGCAGGATTTCCAGATGCCGATCCGCAATCAGGCGCTGTGGCGACAGTTGGGAGACACCCGGCGATTGTTCCTCATCGCCGGCCCGTGCGTGCTGGAGAGCGAGGCGGTGTGCCTGCGCATCGGAACCACCCTCCGCAAGCTCTGCGCCTCGCTGGGGATCCCCTATGTCTTCAAGGCGAGCTACGACAAGGCCAACCGGTCCTCGGGACGCTCGTTTCGCGGTCCCGGACTGGACGAGGGACTTCGCCAGTTGGCGCGGCTACGGGAACGGCTGGAAGTGCCGGTGCTCACCGATGTCCACACCGCCGCTGAAGCCGTTGCGGCGGCCGACGTCTGCGACATTCTTCAGATTCCTGCATTCCTCTGCCGTCAGACCGACTTGATCCACGCCGCGGTGGCGACCGGGGCCATTGTGAACATCAAGAAGGGTCAGTTCCTGGCACCGGGCGACATGGCCCACGTCGTCGCCAAGGCGGCTGAGGCGTCGCCGGGTGGCAAGGCCCGGCTGCTAGTGACCGAGCGCGGCACCACCTTCGGCTACCACAACCTGGTGAGCGACATGCGGTCCCTGCCAATCCTGGGCCGGCTGGGATACCCGGTGGTCTTCGATGCCACCCACTCGGTCCAACTGCCCGGTGGCAGCGGCGACCGGTCCGGGGGCGAGCGTGAGTTTGCGCCCGTGCTGGCGCGGTGTGCGGTGGTGGCGGGTGCCCACGGACTCTTCATCGAGACCCACCCGGATCCCGATCAGGCCCTGAGCGACGGACCCAACATGATCCCGCTCTCCGGCATGCCTCCGCTCCTGAAACAGTTGGTCCGGCTGAAGCAGGCGCTTTGAAATGGCATGAGGTGAATGCGGCGCTGCTCCGGCGCTTCCAGCGGAACACAGGCTCGCCAGGATGCGGGATCGGTTCATGGTCTCGCAATGCTTCCCATAATCGTGACTTCACCCTGCCATGCCGCGCCCCGAGGAAACGCGTATCGGGCCCGGCTCTCGGGAAGGATCTCGGTGCTGAAGCCCGGACGCTTCGGGGCGAGGTAGCGTCCACGGGTCACCCGGCAGGGATCGGTGAAGTGTTCGTGCAGGTGGTCCACGTACTCACAGATCCGTCCCTGCCAGGTACCCCCCACCGCCACGAAATCCGCCATGGCCAGGTGCTGCACAAACTCGCACAGACCGACACCCCCGGCGTGCGGACACACCGGCACATCGAAATGGGCCGCCAGGAGCAGGATCGCCAGGTTCTCATTCACGCCGCCCACCCGGCAGGCATCCAACTGACAGAAGGCGATGGCGCGCGCCTGCATCAGTTGCTTGAACAGGACGCGGTTCATGCCGTGTTCCCCGGTGGCCACGCCGATGCCCAGGGGCTCCAGGGCCCGCGTAATCGCCGCATGGCCCAGCACATCGTCGGGCGAGGTCGGCTCCTCGATCCAGAGCGGACGATATGGCGCCAGCTCCCGCATCCAGGCGATGGCCTGGGGTACATCCCACACCTGGTTGGCATCCACCATCAGGTGGCGCTCCCACCCGATCTCCTCCCGGATGAGGGCCAGACGGCGCCGGTCGTCCTCCAGATCGCGTCCCACCTTGACCTTCAAGTGGGTCCAGCCCTCC
>JAFLEG010000381.1 GCA_017302195.1 Verrucomicrobiota bacterium | reverse complement strand
GGCGGGCCAGGATCGGATCCATCCGGTAGTAGTTCATGGCGGTCGCCGGGGCGGGTACCGCCTCACGCTCGGCGACGTCGGCAGCAGGCGTTCCGAGTGCGACCTGCTTCCTGGCGAGCAAGGCCTCCTCGGCTTCCTGCGGCACATAGCCCCCCTCCATCTCCAACTGCGGATAGAGCGCCTGCTGCACCTGGCGGCCCACGAACGGCACGAGGAGGAACACCATCGCCAGCAGGGTCGCCCACTTCCCGGCCAGCACCAGGCGCCGGGCCCAACCCTCGGGCACCCGGTGCTGCAGGGCCAGCGGCACCAGCAGGATCAGCCACAGGTAGCGCGGCGCACCAGGTTCATGAAACGACAGCCCGAAGGCCGCGCCGGCGAGCACGGCGGCGCCCAGGCCCCACAGCCGAAACACCGCCAGGGAAAAAATCAGCAGCAGGAACAGATCCAGCAGCGACCAGGCGGTGAGCCAGTCGCCGCGCACCCAGTCCGCACCGAACAATGCCAGCAACCGCCAGCCGGGAGGCAAATGCAGCGTGACCTGGAGCGAGTCGGCATCGGAACGCCAGCCCGTCGCCGGGAAGTCCCGGGTGCGATCCATCCGACCGGTGGCCTCCAGATCCAGCGTGCGGGTACGCAGTTCGACACCCGCGGCGCCGTTCTGGGGATTGCGGGTGATCAACTGTCCCTGGCCGCCGCTGCGCACCGATCCCAGCGCCTCCCCGTCGGCGACATCCAGGCGCCAGATCTGCTGTCGGACGCCCGAGATGCGGTCCCGGAAGGTCAGGCCCCGCCCGCCTTCATCCAGCCACCATTCGCGCTGAACGCCCAACCCGGCGGGCTTCTGGTCGCCCATGCCGCGCATCCGCTCCTCCATCCGGAACGGCGCCGAGGTCTCCCAGCGGAAGACCGGCAGTTCGCGCCACACCCCGGGGAAGGCGGTCTGCGACACGTCCACCGACGGAAGCCCGAGGATCTCCAGCACCCGGAAATCCGGCCGCGCCCGGAAGGCCACCAGTTCCTCGGACACCGCGGGCGTCATCCCCGGGCCGAAGGCAAACTCTTTGGGATCATCCAATCGGAAGGCCTCCGCACGGAGAGTCCATTTGCCGGCGCGCACCTGGGCCCGCATCCGGCCCGCGTCATCCATCAGCACCGGAATTGGCGACTCCACCGCCGCCAGCTTCCAGCCTGCGGGCAGGATGGCCCCCAGGCTTTCCTCACGGCTCTTGCCGGAGACCACCAGCTCCACCTGATGCCGCAGCCACATCGGGATGCCGTCCTCCAGTTCGGCGAAGACCTTCACCGACAGGAAGTCCTTTTCACCTTCCTCCGAAACCCCGTCGCGCTTCAGCCAGAGCAGCCCCTGGGAATCCCAGGACGGTGTCTCCACAGACTGGCCGTCCAGGGTCAGGGTCAGGACCCCGATTTCGGCCGGCAGTCTCAGGCTCTGGGGTGGGCTGCTCCACCGGAACTCCCCCTCCAGCCGCACCTCGCCCGCACCCAACTGCACGGAGGGCTGCCCCTCGTGCTCCAGCACCGGCACTGGCACGCCATTGGACCGGACCGTCACCGGCCAGGTGTCGGCGCCTCCCGGCAACGGCAGCCAACTGGGTCCGAAGACTGTCACCGTCACCTCAAAGCGGGCGCCGTTGGTGCCGGCGTGCAGCGTCAGCCGGGAGGGCCAGAAGCACCGGTGGATCTTGGGATCCGAGTACGGCGTGGGGCAGTCCCGGTGCACCTCATTCCACGTGGCCCAGGAACTCCAGGACCGGAGACTTTCCGGCAGGGATCGCCCGGGCGCCGCCGCGGCTGCGACCAAAGCCAGGGGAATCAGGATTGCGGAGAAGAGGAGTCGTAAAGGCGGCTTCATGGCGGGTGTCCGGGTGGTGCGAATCGGCGATGAGAGCATGGAGAGCGTCCCGCAACCCGCGCGCACTGGCAATTGGCGATGCGCGGGATCTCCAGTGGCCGCGGCGGGTGGAAGGCTCGCAATGCGCTGTCCGGTGGGAGACGAACTTCCGGGGCCTCACCTTAGGACTAAAAATGGGCGCTTCCCAAGGACCGCCAGATGCCTAGGTTTTCCCAACGCTTCAACCCATGCCCGTCCGCCAAATCCGCCACTATCGGACCCCATTCTTCACGCTTCCCGCAGTCTTCTGTCTGCTGCTGGGCTGGGTGGGCGCCGCAAGCGGGCACGCGGCGACCCTGCCGGAGTTCACTCCGGTACGCACCCTCCCTGCGATCACCAATGTCTGGTGTGCGGCATCCGGGGACTTCAACGGCGATGGGCGTCCAGACCTCGTTGCCGGCTCCGCACACGCCGGCGCACGTGCCACCAACCTGATGGTCGTGCTGCTAAACCGGGATGGGGAAACCTTTGCCAAGCCATTGCCCATTGCCGCCGGGGCACCGGTGTCCTCCATCGCCGTGGGTGATCTGAACGCGGACGGCCAGATGGACCTCGCGGTCTGCTCGGGATCGTCGGAGGGCTGCATTGCCGTGCTTTTCGGGACCGGCGACGGACGGTTCCAGCCCGCGGTCTTCTATCCGTCCGGCGGTGGTCGCCCCAAATCCATGGTCATTGCCGACATGAACCACGACGGCAAACCCGACCTGCTGACAGCCAACCTGGATTTTGGCCGCGGCATCGGCCTGCTCCTCAACCTGGGCGACGGCAGTTTCTCAGCACTGCAGGTTTACGCCCCAGACCTCTCCTGCGACACGGTGGTGGTCGCGGACTTCAATGGGGACGGCCATCCGGATTTCGCCACCGCCGCCCAGTCCACCTTGGGCCATTCCGAATCGGGTCTGTCGGTGTTTCTGGGGAGCGGCGACGGACGCTTTGCAAAGTTCCGACCGGAAGCCCCGATCCAAAGCACCGCCATCTCGATGGCCGCCCTCGACCTTCAGGGAGACGGAAAAACCGACCTGCTCCTGGGGACGGGCACCGGGGTGCTGGTGCTCTCTGGCCTGGGCACTGGGGAATTCCAACGGCTGCCGGCCTACCCGGGGGTTCTGTCCACGCACGGCGGTCTGGTGACCTCCGACTTCAACGGCGACGGCAAGGCCGATTTCGCGACCACCGGACCAGCAATGACCTCCGCATGGATCGCCCTCGGCCGGGGCGACGGCACCTTCGAGGAGGCCCGGGTCTTTGATTCCGGTCCCCGCCCCAGCGCGCTGGTCCTGGCCGACTTCAGTGGCGACGGGCGCCAGGATCTGGCCATTGCCAACGCGGTTCCCGGGGTCATCACGCTGCTGTCGGGCTTGGGCGATGGCGGATTCCAGGACCTCCGCCACGACCTGACGTCCATCCGGGGCGTGGCGGCCGCCGACCTGGATGCCGACGGCACGCTGGATCTGGCGGTGGCGGCGAGTCGCTCGGCGGTGTTGTTGGGGGCCGGGGGCGGTTCGTTTCTGGAGCAACCGGTTGCAGGCGCCGTGGACAACGAAGCGGTGGCCATCGGGGATCTCAACGGGGACCGAAGGCCGGACCTGGTCTTCACCGCTCCCCGCAGCCGGGGAATCCTCGTGTGCCTGGGGCGTGGCGATGGAACCTTCGACGAGGGGCGGGTCACGCCCGTGGCCGCCGCGGGTGAGGGATTGCTGCTGGGTGATTTCACCGATGACGGTCTTCCCGACGTGGTGGTGGCCGAGGCGAAGCCCACGGGGATCAACCGCCAGGTGGTGATCCTTCCCGGACGCGGCGACGGCACCTTTGCGGCTCCGGCGCTGCTTCAGGTCCCCGGCACGACCCGGGCGATCGCCACCGGCGATTTCAACCGCGACGGGCGTCCCGACCTGGCCGTGTCCCATTCCGGCGTCGCAAACCTGACGATCCTCCCGGGAACCGCCGGGGGACTCTTTGAAGCGCCGCGGACCCTGACCCTTTCCGGGGTTTCGGCCGACGGATTGCTGGTGGGCGACTTCAATGCGGACCATCAGGACGACCTGGCCGTGGCTCATCAGCGCGGATCCCGGGTTTCCATCCTGCTCGGCCGTGGGAACGGATCGTTCGAGCCCGCAACCGCCGTCCCCCTGGAGGGCGTGCCCGCATCCATCACCTCCGGCGATCTCGACCGGGACGGATTCCCGGACCTGATGGTCTCCCAGGTGGCCGCCACCCGCCTTGCGGTGCTCATGAACCGCGGCGACGGAACCTTTGAACTGGGCGGCCACCTTCCGGCCCTCAGGCCGGAAAGCGAGATGGGCGTGGGAGACTTCGATGGTGACGGATGGAACGACCTGGCGACCGGACCATTCCTCGGGGAATTCCGCGTCTTCCTGAACCGCTCCCGGGACCAGGTGCCCCGCCTGCGCGCAGCGCTCAACGGCGGCCAGCTTCACGTGTCCTGGCCCGTTGAGTTCTCCGGATTCACCCTGGAAGCAGTGCCGCGACTCGGGGCGTTTCCGTGGTCCGCCGTGACGGAGGCTCCGGTGACCAACGGATCCCATGTGGAGTTGAGGCTCCCGCTGGAATCTCCCGGACAGCTCCTCCGGCTGCGGCGCCGGTGAGTCCACGATGCGCCGCGCCTTGATGCCCCGCAGCAGGCTCCGCATGGTCCCCGCCGTTGCGCATTCTGATCGTCTATAACACGGCCCTCGATGGCCGCTCGGTCTCCGGGGTCCAAAGGCACTTCGCCGGAGTAACCCGTCACTGGGTGTCGGCCGGGCATACCGTGGACTTCTTCGTCGCCCGGGCGGCGTGGCCGGTGTTCCGCGATCTGTATCCGCACTCCCGGCTCATCAGCTCCGACAACCGCTTCGATGCCACCGGGTACCTGGAGTCCACCTGGCGCTACGCGTTCCCCTACGCCTGGCGGATGGTCACCGGACATGTCGCCCGGATCCCCGGGGACTACGACCTGATCTATGCCTGCTGCCAGGCGATCTTCGAAACCCATCCCGCCCGCGTCCTCGCCCGCCGGAAGGGCGCCGCGCTCGGGGTGAAGGTGCACCATGTGGTCAGCGCGCAGGGCAGCCGCGCGGGATTTTTCGACCGGCTTTTCCTGACCTCGGAGCGCTGGAGCGCCCGGCTGCTCAACCGGCACGCGGACGTGATCCTGTGCAGCACGCCGCCGGTCGCAGCCGACTTCCGCCGACTGGAGGAGAACCTCCACCTCCCGCCGAGGGACACCAAGGTGGTCGGGTACGGGCTCGATTTCACCGACCTGCCGTTCAGTGCGGAGCTGCCCAAGGCCTTTGATGCGGTCCTGCTCGGACGCATGCACCGGCACAAGGGTGTC
>JAFLEG010000380.1 GCA_017302195.1 Verrucomicrobiota bacterium | reverse complement strand
ACGGAGACGGGAGCTATACCGACCTGGCCACCGGCGATCCGGGGGTCAATGGGATCCCCTGGGCGGATCCTGTGACCGGCCTTGGATACCGGATCGAGACCGATCTCCAGTCCCCCGGGGAAACGCTGCTCCAGGCCTGGGATCTTCCGTCGGGCGGCATCCGGTGGACGCAGCGCATCACGCGTCGCCCGGGTCCGGTCTTCAATCTGGTCCCCATGGGCAGGATCGGCGTCCTCTTCACCAGCGACCCTCCCACGATCCTCCCGGCGCCGCCCGACAGCATCCCCAGCGTGGATCTGGGAGTTGCCGCCGAAGTCCGCGAACCCATCTGGGGAACCAACCAGTGGCTGACCCTGGAGTTCCAGATCACGCATCGGGGAGATTGGGCAGCGGCCATGGCGGCCTTGGACATCGCATTGCCGCCGGGAATCAGCTCCGAAAAACCGGGCGGCTCCCGACTGCGCATTCCGCTGGGCTCCGTGGTCAAGGATACCCGTGCGTCGGCGCGCGTACGCGTCGTCGCCTCCGGACTGCAACCCATCCGGATTTCTGTGGTCTCCGCCACGGAGGACCCCAACCCGGTCAACAACTCCGCCGAGATTCCCATCCGAGTGCCGGAGCCTCCGCAACTGCTCCTTTCGGACCACCGCATCGTGGAAAATGACGCCATGTACTACCGTCAGGGGGTGCGGGTCTCCCTCACGTCACCGGCCCCTTCGGAAATGGAGATCCAACTGGCAGTGGAGCCGGTGAGCGCCCAGTCATCGGATCTCGTTCGAGATCTCGTGGGAGTCCAACTCAAGCCGGGGGAGTCTCACGTGTGGTTCAATCCCATCCGCGAGGACGCCACTGTGGAGCCGGATGAGACGTTCCGGGTCACCTTTGTTTCCGGACCCGTGGAACCGGTCCGGTCCTCGGCTCTTATCACCATCGTGAATGACGATCTGCCCCGTCTCCGGGCCCGCGGCGGCGATGCGGTGGAAGGCAACGCCGGCCGCAGCGAGTTCCAGGTGCCGGTCAGTTTGTCCGCGGCCTGCCCCTTCCCGGTCGAGGTCAGTTACCGCCTGGCAGCAGGCACCGCATCCGCCGTGGCCGACTACCTGCCGCGTTCAGGACGCCTGCTGTTCCCCGCCGGATCCCTCACCCAGTTCGTCACCGTGCCCATCGTCGGCGACCGCCTGTTTGAGGCGCGTGAAGACCTCACAGTGGAGTTCGAAGACCTGTCGGCGGGATTCTACGAGGTCGCATCGGTCCCGATTGGCATTCCCAACGACGACCCGCCGCCGGCTCCCGAAGCCCGGCTCGAATTGGATGGCCCCGCGGTAGGCCACCTCCGATTCGACACCCTTCCCGGTGTCCGGTACACGCTTCAGATCCGGACCAACCTGTCCGCCGGCGCCTGGGAGTTCTTCCCCGAACTGCGTGTCGGCGACGGCGCCCCGGCCTCCTTCCTCGTCCCGCTGGACCCGGCCCGGGAACTCTGGTTCCGGGTGGGCGCGGAATAGGCGCTGAAGCGGACTTTCACGGACTCATCCAGCGCGCCAGTCGCCCGAGGAACTCCAGTTCCGCCTGCTTCTGGACGCGTAGCGGCTCGCTTCCCGAGCGCTGATCCCGGCCGCCGCCGTGAAGGTCCTGCACCCGCTCGTTGAAAAACGGGGACGGCTGCGCAGCAGAGGCGATCTGGGTCCGGACCACCTGTTCCCAAGCCGGGAGGCGGCGCTGGAGGTCGGCCATATCTGCCGGCTCCGCCCCTTCCATCAGGGCGAGCAGCGAATCCGCATCCCGGGGCGCCGGGGCCGGTTCATCCCCGGCGTACGCACGCGCCAGGAAGCGCTCCAGCACGGCAACGCGTTCCGGAGTGTTCCAGATGGCCCGGCGCGCGATGGCCAGCAGGAGCGGACGCTCCGATGCCGGCGGCAGGGTGGCGATCAAACGTTCCAGAGGCGCGGGCACGGCGCCTTCCAGGCGGAGACGCAGCACGTACCGCTCCAGGGTGACACGTTTCAGGGGCGCGGGGTGGACGGTACCCTCCGGGGTGACCAACTGGGCCACCACAGGACGTGCCTCCAGTCGGGACACCCATTCGGAGACCTGGGTCGCCGGCACGGAGTTCCCGGCGAGCAGGGCGGCGAAGACGGCCTGGTCTGCCAGCTTGGGCGTGAACAGCGGGGACAGCAGCAGGTCCAGCTCGACCTCCTCCAGCGTGCCGAGCCGCTGATCCAGGAAGGGCCCGACTTCAGTCCGTTCCACGCCAAAGGCCGACGCCAGATGCCGCAGCACCTGCGGCGTGATCGGACGCGGCTTCTCCAACTCCTGCACCAGACGATCCCAGACAACCTGCACGCGCGCAGCGTAGGCGGGGAACAGCCGAAAGCGATCCCGGAACGAATCCTGGCTACCCACCGCAAAGTTGTCGGTTGCCGTGCAGGCGCGGGGCTTCCGAGCTGGGAGGGTCTCACACGCGGGGCACAGAGGGTGCCTTTCTGGCAGGGCAACCCGTACAAATCTCGAGATGGCCACCGCTCGACCGCGGAGTCGCCGCCTGCGGACCCGGGCTTGGATTCCTTTGCGTCCTTCGTGTCCTTGGTGTGCGGCCTCTCCGAACAGAGATTTTCCCATGCCGCCGACCACCGCTGGAGTTACCGGATCCCCCGGGTCCGCGCTGGAATCGGGAAAAGCATTGTCCCAAATCCGGGGCCAAGGCAGCGTTTCCGACTTCGTATGCAGCAGGTCCACATGGGACTGATCGGTGCCGGAACCGTGGGCGGGGGCGTCTGGAATGCGCTTCAGCGCAACGGTGCCCTGATGGCGTCGCGGCTGGGCATCCAACTGGAGGTCGCCGCGGTGGCCGTCCGCCACCCGGATCGCGCCCGCGCGGCCCGGATCCCCGCGCGCCGGATCACCACGGACTGGAAGTCGGTGGTGGCCGATCCCCGGGTCCAGGTGGTGGTCGAACTCATGGGTGGCACCACCACCGCCCGCGAGGCCGTGATCGCCGCGTTGCGCCTCGGCAAGCCGGTGGTCACCGCGAACAAGGCGCTGGTGTCGGCACATGGCGATGAATTGTTTGCCGAGGCCGCGGCGCACGGGACCAACCTGTACTACGAGGCCTCGGTCGCCGGCGGCATCCCCATCATCAAGGTGCTGCGCGAGTCCCTGGTCGGGAACCGCGTCACCCGCATCGCGGGCATCGTCAACGGGACCTGCAATTACATCCTCACCCGCATGCAGCAGGAGGGCGCGGCCTTCGGCGACGTGCTCGCCGACGCCCAGCGGCTTGGGTATGCCGAGGCCGAACCGTCGCTGGATGTGGACGGCCACGACGCGGCGCACAAGACCGGCATCCTGGCCTCCCTCGCGCACGGCTTCTGGGTCACCCCCGCCCAGGTGCACACCGAGGGCATCCGGAATCTCTCCCCGCTCGACATCCAGTCCGCCGCCCGCCTGGGTTACACCATCAAGCTGCTGGGCATCGTGAAATGCCTGGGGCCCGCCGACACCACCGTCCGCAAGGCGTCCCGGCGCGTCCGTGACACCGCACCGGCCTGCGCCATCCAGGCGTCGGTGTACCCGGCGCTGGTGCCCCGGACCCATGTGCTGGCCTCCGTCAATCATGCCTACAATGCGGTGGCGGTCCGGGGGGATGTGGTCGGCGACACCCTCTTCTACGGACGCGGTGCCGGCGCCGAAGCTACGGCCAGCGCGGTGTTGAGTGATCTGGCGGACGCGGTGCTGGACCTCAGGCACGGATCCCACCGGCGGGTGCCTCCGTTCGTGGCCCACGAGGTGAACGGACGCGTGGTCCCGATGGACGAGGTGATCTCCCGCTACTACGTGCGACTGGCGGTGCTCGACCGTCCGGGTGTCTTCGCCCGCATTGCCACGCTCCTGGCCCGCGCCGGCATCGGCATCTCCTCGATCATCCAGCCCGAGGGCCACGCCGGGGACACCGTGCCGGTGATCCTGATGATCCACGACGCCCCCAACGCCGCCATGCGCCGCGTGCTGCGCCAGATTGCCGCACTGCCGGTGGTCCGGGCCGAGCCGATGATGATCCGCGTGGAGGACCTCGATTAACGCTCCCCAATGAACTCCCCCCAGCCCTGGCCCGGTGTCATCCGACGCTACGCCTCCTTCCTTCCGGTCACCGCGGATACCCCAGTGGTGACCCTGCTTGAGGGCAACACCCCCCTCATTCCCGCGCCCGCCCTGGTGGCGGCCATCGGCGGCCGCTTCGATCTCCGGCTGAAATACGAGGCCATGAACCCCACCTGCTCATTCAAGGACCGCGGGATGACCCTGGCGATCTCCAAGGCGCGGGAACGCGGCGCCCAGGTGGTGGTGTGCGCCAGCACCGGAAACACCAGCGCCAGCGCCGCCGCCTATGCCGCGCGGGCCGGACTGAAGTGCGTGGTGCTCCTGCCCAAGGGCAAGATCGCCATGGGCAAGCTCTCCCAGGCGCTGCTGTACGGCGCGATGACGGTGAGCATCGAGGGCAATTTCGATGACGCCCTGCGCATCGTGCGCGAACTGGGTGCCACCGGCCTGGTCGAGGTCGTCAACTCCGTGAATCCGGTGCGCATCGAGGGGCAGAAGACCGCCGCCTTCGAGATCTGCGACGCGCTGGGGGATGCCCCCGACTTCCATTTCCTCCCGGTGGGCAATGCCGGGAACATCACGGCGTACTGGAAGGGATTCCGCGAATACGCAGACGCCGGACTTTCGGACACCTTGCCGAAGATGATGGGCTGGCAGGCAGCCGGTGCGGCGCCGCTGGTGCTGGGACATCCGGTGCCCAATCCCGAGACGGTGGCCACGGCGATCCGCATCGGGAATCCGGCCAGTTGGGACGGCGCCATGGCCGCCGCCCGGGACTCCGGCGGTTCGATCCGCAGCGTGACCGACGAGGAGATCCTGCACGCCTACAAGCTGCTCGCCCGCACCGAGGGCATCATGGTGGAGCCCGCCTGCGCGGCCCCCCTGGCCGGATTGATCAAGTCCGTCGCCGCCGGAGAGATCCCCGAGGGCTCCCTGGTCACCGCCACCATGACGGGACACGGGCTCAAGGATCCGGACACCGCGCTGAAGGTGGCCGGGTTCGAGCCGCTGGTCGCTGCCGCGACGTCCGAGGCGGTGCGCGCCGTGATCGGCATCTAGCCCGGAATGAAGTTGGACCCAGTGGAGCCTTTCCCAGGGTGCGCATCCCCGTCAGATTGAGGGTGTGATGTTTGGCGGGATTCGGAAGTTGGGAA
>JAFLEG010000379.1 GCA_017302195.1 Verrucomicrobiota bacterium | reverse complement strand
GGCTGGTTCATCGCCTCGCTGTACGTGATCTGCGGGGCCTTCCGGCTGGCGCGGTTCAACTGCCTGGCGGCCATGTCGGGCGGCGGGGGGCGCTACTTCCTCGGATTCCCCATCCCGCCGGCCGCCGGCATGGTGGCCTCCCTCACGCTGTTCATGCTCTGGTGGGACGACAAGGACTTCCGGGTGGGCAGTTGGCGCTACTTCCTGCCGGTGATCCTCGTGTTCCTGTCCGCCATGATGGTCAGCGAGGTCAAGTATCCCACCTTCAAGAAGATCAACTGGCGCACCCAACACCCCTTCACCAAGACCCTCATCATCGTGCTGCTGATCGGCTTGCTGGTGATCCTGTGGAAGAAGATCCTGCCCGTGGCGGCACCCTTCCTGTTCGTCGCCTACCTGCTGTACGGATTCATCCGTCCGTTCATCTCCCAGCGGCTCCAGCGCGAGATCGAGGTGGATGACGACCCCGAGGACGACCCGCCCACCGCGGAGATCCCGATACCGTAACCTGCCGCGACGCTGAACCATGACGGACTGGCAGGATATCCTCACCGCAGCCGCGGTGGGCATCGGCGCGGGATTCATCACCTCCGCGCTCGGCGGACCGATCAACATCACCGTCGTCAACGAAAGCGCGCAGCGCGGATTCTTCCGCGGCCTGCTCATCGCCCTCGGGGCGACGGCCATGGAGCTCGTGTACTGCGCGGCGGCCTTCGCCGGATTTGCCGAACTGTTCCAGCGTCCGCTGGTGCGGGCCATCATGGAGCTGTTCAGCTTCCTGCTCGTCCTGTGGCTGGGGATCAAGTACCTGCGCGCCGGCCACCTCGAAGTCGGCCCCAAGCTGGAGCGCCTCGAACACCTGGTGGAGGAGAGGCTGCATCCACACACCGCCTTCTGGACCGGATTCGTGCGGGTGCTCGCCAATCCCGGGGTCCTGCTCCTCTGGATCGCCATCACCGGATCCCTGGTGGCCCACCGGGTGCTGCAACCCACCCTGGCCGGCAAGCTGATGTTCTGCGCCGGGGTGGCCACAGCCGGATGCACCTGGTTCACCGGACTGAGCTGGGGGGTATCGCGCGGGCATGGCCGCTTCTCGGTGCCCACCCTGCGCCGGATCTCCCAGGCCAGCGGGCTGCTGCTGCTGATCACGGCTGGCCTGATTGCCAGCCGGCTGATCGTTGCGCTCGCCAGTGCTCGACACTAGTCCGGATGCCATTCCTCCGCAGTGCGGGGCCGGGTCGCACCACGTCCTGGAGCCCTCTCCGGCCGGGAGCCGGGATTCTGCACCCGAGGATCGGAGCTCCGCGATTGATCCGGCCCTGGGTCCGCACCAGGCTCGGCGGATGCTTCTCCGGAGGAGCGCGCTCGCAGTCCTGTGGGTCATGGTGACCCTGGATGTCTGCCGTCACGCAGTCACGGCGGCCGAGCCATCCGATGCCGACAAGGCGCGCCTGCGGCTGCGCGTGTCGCCCGGGCTCGAGGTCTCGCTGTGGGCCGGGGAGCCGCTGATCCAGAACATCACCAGTGTGTCCTTCGATGACACCGGGCGCGCCTACGTGGTGGAGACCGGACGCCGCCGCACCAGCGTGTTCGACATCCGCAACTTCAAGGAATGGGTGACGGACGATCTGGCCCTTCGCAGCGTGGAGGATCGCGCCGACTACCTCCGACGGATGCTGGCCACCAATGAGGCGTTTCTCGCGGCGGCGACGAAGTCGGGACGTGGCGGGTTTGGCGACTTCAACCAGGACGGCGTGGTGAATGTGCAGGACCTGGAGGTGGAGTCGGAGCGGATCCGCCTGGTCTGGGATGCCGACCGGGACGGCCGGGCCGATGCGGCCACCACCTTTGCCGACGGCTTCCGCACCAGCGTGAGCGGGGTGGCCGCCGGTGTGCTGGCGCAGGGCAGCAATGTCTGGTTCACCTGCATTCCGGATCTTTGGCAGTTCGATGCGGCATCCACTGCGGGACCAAACGCTCCGATCGGGGAACACCCCGGGGTGCCGCCGCAGAATGCCCAGCGACTGCACCACGGTTTCGGCGTGCACATCGCCTACGGCGGGCACGACATGCACGGACTCATCCGGGGTCCGGATGGACGCCTCTACTTCAGCATCGGCGACCGCGGGGCCACCGTGACCACTCGTGAGGGTCGGGTCCTGTCCGCGCCGGATACCGGGTCGGTGTTCCGCTGCGAGCCGGATGGCTCGGCGCTGGAGATCTTCGCCACCGGACTGAGGAATCCGCAGGAACTGGCCTTCGATGAGTTCGGCAACCTGTGGACCGGCGACAACAACGGAGACGGCGGCGATCAGGCGCGCTGGACGCTGGTGCTCGAAGGCGCCGACTACGGATGGACCATCGGCTGGCAGTGGCTTCCCAGGATGGGGGCCTGGAACTCCGAGCGGTTGTGGCAAACCCGCGAGAGCAACACCGCCGCCTACCTGGTGCCGCCGGTGGCCCATGTGGGGCACGGACCCGCCGGGATCGCCTATTACCCAGGCACCGGTCTGGGCGCGGAGTTCGAGGGCGCGTTCGTCTATGCGGACTTCCCCGGAGGTATCCGGACCTTCCGGGTCGAGCCCGACGGCGCCTTCTTCCGGATGGCATCGGCCTCCGGGACCACCGCAGCCCCGGCGGCGTGGCTTCAGGACAACAGCGTGACCAACTTCACCGGAAAGCTGCTGTGGAACCTCTCGCCGGTGGATGTGACCTTTCCCCCGTTCGGCGGCGTGATTGTCGCGGACTGGGTCGAGGGATGGGAAAAGACGGGCAAGGGACGGCTGTGGTGGATTCAGGATCCCGCGTTGGCCCACAGCACGACCATCGCCGACACCCGCCGGTTGCTGGCCGAGGGCATGGCCGGCCGCCCGGAATCCGAATGCTCGGAACTCCTGGGCCACCGCGACATGCGGGTGCGCCTGAACGCGCAGTGGGAACTGGCCTCACGGGGACTGCCGGCATGGAATCCCCTCGCTGAAGTGGCCCTGCGGGGAACGAATCCACGCGCACGGCGGCACGCGATCTGGGGGTTGGGGCAGATCCTGAGAAACGCCGAGGGCCGCACACCGCAGGTGGAACTCCTTGATTGGAACCGGCTGCTGCCGCTGCTCGAATCGCCCGATGCCGAGGTGCGGGCTCATGCCGCCCGACTCTTTGGCGAGGCGCGTTTTGCCAACGCCCAGCGGGCTCTGTGGCGTCTGATCACCGATGCCAACGCCCGGGTCGCCGCGCAGGCCATCCTGGCCGGACGCGATCTCTGGCACGGGGTCGTGTCCAAGGCGGGTCTGCGCGTGCGTCTCTCGTGGCGTCATCGGCTTTACGAAGCGCTGCCTTCGCGTCTCCAGGAATTGGTACCCAATCCGGGTGCCGATTTCATTCTGCACGTTCCGGAACAGGAACTGGTCCAGGCCGTCGTCCGGCACGGAGGGGAAGATCCCGTGCTCCGTCATGCCCTGGTGCAGTTTTACGCGGAGTTTCTCCGGACGTACCGGTGGGGTGCCCCCGAGGCGGCGTCGGAGATGTTGCCACCCGGTTCGCCGAAGGATCTGCAGTTGGCACTCCTGCTGGCACAACGCAGTCTCGACGACCCGGGAACCGCCGCTTCGCTCACCAACCGGAACCCTCAACTGGTGCTCGAGGCGGCGCGGGCCATTCACGACCGGCCGATCGAGGCGGCCATGCCGGACCTGGCCGCGTTGCTCGACGGTGCCCCGGGATACTCGTTGCTTCGACAATCGAAGGACATGCCGCCCGGCCTCAAGTTCACCGGCAACGAATGGCTGACCTGGGTGCTCCATCGCTCCGTCAACGCCGCCTTCCGTCTGGGAGGCACGACCAACGCGACGCGCCTCGCCTTGCTGGCGGTTCAGGACGCCGTGCCGGATTCGGTCCGCATCGAAGCCCTGTCCGCACTCGGCGATTGGGGGCGTCCGCCCTCGGTGGATCGGGTGGTCGGGTTGCATCGGCCCATTCCCGCCCGGGATCCGGGACCCGCCCGGGAGGCGCTCGCTGGCGCGTGGCCGGAGTTGGAGTCCATCGCGCCGCTCCTTGTGCTGACCGCCGCATTGGACGCCGTGGAGGCGCTGGAATGGACGGGCCGCGCCGCGGCACTCGACGCGCTGGAATCCCATGCCGATCTGGCGATCCGTACCGAGGTGGGCCGGCGGAAAGCCGCCCGCGCGGTGGTTCCGGTGGGCGACCTCCGGGAGCAACTCGTCTCGGGCAGCCTTTCGGAGCGTCAGGAAGCCCTGCAGGCACTGGCGGGCTCGGCCGACCCGGCAGCGACCGGCGCGCTGGACGAGATCTCCGGGAAATGGACCCGGGGGGAGTGGCCGCCCGCGCTCGCGCTGGACCTGATGGAAGCCCTCGCGCGGCGGCGGCCCGGGCATCCGGTGCTGGTGGCTTGGACCAATTCCTGGAGGTCGGATGATCCGATTGCTGCGGACAGACTGGCGCTCGAAGGTGGGAATTCCCTGCGCGGGCGCCGGCTGTTTGCCGAGCGCGCCGAATGGGGATGTCAGCGCTGCCACCGGTTGGGCGGCGAAGGCGGCGAGGTCGGTCCTCCGTTGGATGGCCTGGGACACCGTCGCGGGCGGGAACATGTCCTGCGATCCATTCTCCATCCCAACGACGCGATCGCCGAGGGCTTCGAGACCGCGGTGGTCACCCGCCGCGATGGCTCGGTGGCCATCGGCGTGGTCAAGGCGGACCGTCCCGACACCCTGGAGCTGGAAACCCCGGAGGAAGGCCGGGTCGTCATTCAGAAAGCCGAGATCGAATCGCGGGAACGCGGGCTGTCCACCATGCCCGACGGGCTGGGCGATCTCATGACGCCTCGCGAACTCCGGGACCTCATCGAGGCGTTGACGACCGAGTAGCGGTGGAATCTCTCGATGCACCGGCCACGACCGACCAGGCTTTGCCCATGCCAAAACTCCCCCGCCGCCGCTTCCTCCGCGCCGCAGCCACGACGATGGCCGCCGCACCCTGGATCAGCCGGGCTGCCGGTAGAACCGTCCTCGGACACGGGGAGTTCCGGTACCGCCAGGTGGAGGGCTGGGGCGTGCTGGGGGAACAGACGCCGGTCAAGAACTGCCACGGCATCGTGTGCGACCGGGAGGGGCACATCCTCCTGCTCACCGACCACACTGACAACAACGTGATCGTATATGACGACGCCGGCCGTCTGCAGCACAAGTGGGGTTCGGCATGGCCGGGCGCCCACGGATTGTCGCTGGTCATCGAGCAGGGGCGC
>JAFLEG010000038.1:7189-13635 GCA_017302195.1 Verrucomicrobiota bacterium | reverse complement strand
ACGCGATCTTTTCATGCCGGGAACCATCCGAGAACCCCGGCATCGCCGACGCGCGGAAGGGCCCGCCACGCGCTGCCATGCCCCCGCCACGCCCAAAATTTCTGGTTCACTTCACGCACACCGTTCCTGCCTAGCATGATGATGAGGACACCGCCCAAGTCCCGTCCGTCGTCCCCGATAGGCTTCACCTTGATCGAGTTTTTGGGTTCCTCGCTGTTTCCCGTGGCTGGGGCGGGTACGGGAGGCTCGTGATACCCGACATGCCGCTGGACCGGCCCCCGGGAGGTGCGGCGACTCTCGGCGATGCTCCAGTACCGATGGACCTTCCCGTTTTTCTTGCGTGCATGGCAGCGGAGGAACACGGTCCAGAATCCTATCAGACACCCCACCCTCCCCGGCAAGAGGGTGGGTCTGCAATACAGCCAGATCCGCCCTTCAAGACGGATCAAATCCTCCAGTTTCCACAGAAATCCCCACTTCCCACTCCGAAACTGTCCCCAACTTTCCGAAAGTCCCTACCCAGTTGCGAAAGTCGGGCTAGCGCGATGTCTCACTCGAAATTCAGAATCCCGCAATCGCGAGGGCTGCCGCGCGTCAATTCCTCAGAGCCTGTTTTAGAAAGAAGAGTAATGGAGGGGGCGGACAATGGCTGTCCCGTGGGTGGTGGGAAGAAGGGCGGATGGAGGCAATCGACTATCCGACCGACATGAGTGCGGCCCAGTGGGCCGTGATGGAACCGCTGCTGCCGACCCCCCAAGACCAGGGGACGGCCGCCCACCCCGGCCCGACAGATCCTCAACGCAATATTCTATGGGTTGCGCTCGGGCTGTCAGTGGCGTCTGCTGCCCAAGGAATTTGGCCCATGGCAGACGGTTTACGGGTGGTTCAGGCGGTGGCGGCTGTCGGGAGTCTGGCCCCAAGTCCACAATCGGTTGCGCGCTCTGGTCCGGGAAAAGGCCGGTAAACGGTCCCGTCCCACCGCAGCCATTCTGGACAGTCAGACGGTCCGATCTTCCGATCACTCCGGGCCTCGCGGTTACGACGCCGCCAAGGAGACCAAGGGGCGCAAGCGCCACCTGCTGTTGGACACATTGGTGCTTGTCCTGGGAGTCTGCGTCACGACGGCCGATGTCCCCCGAGCGCGAGGGCGCCCGGCAACTGCTGGGCTCGATCCTGGCCTGGTGCCGCTGGCCGCGTCTGCTGTGGGTGGACGGCGGCTACTGCGGCGAGGCGTTCGCCCAGTGGGTTCGCGCCCGGCGACCCAAACTTCACGTCCAGGTGGTATGCCTGATTGCGGGGCGGCGTGGATTTACAGTCCTGCCCCGCCGCCGGGTCGTCGAACGGACCTTTGGCTGGCTCATGAAGCAAGCCGTCTGGTGCGCGACTACGCAACGGCGATCCCCGTCGCCGAATCTTGGATCACTCTCGCCATGATACGAATCATGCTCCGCCGCCTCGCCTGATCCCACGGGATTCCCCCTTTCTAAAACAGGCTCTCAGGCACGAAGCTCCGCGTACACTTTTCTAGGAGCCAAAGCCATTGATTGATACGTAAGCCGTTGTTGCTGAACAGTTTGGTGGCTGGGGCCGGAATTGAACCGGCGACACGCGGATTTTCAGTCCGCTGCTCTACCAACTGAGCTACCCAGCCGCAGAAAGGACCGGGATTGAGACTGCCAGAGCGGCATGAGGCAAGGGCATTTTCTTTCGTTGCGAGAAGTCCGTGAAACCTCGACCCGCCAGGAACCGGGAGACGCCGATTACAAACACCCGGTGCATTTCGCACTGGCCGCACGCGGTCGCCGCGGGGTACTCCATGGTGGTCCCGAGCCGACCCTCCGTTGCTGTCTTCGAGGAAGGCCGGGAATCTGGCACGACGCACCTACCCGACCCAACCCCGTTCCAAGCCCACACCGCCCATGTTTCCCATCCTCATCACTGTCGGCGTGATCGCCGTGCTCCTGGTGGTCGCGGTTTTCATCATGATCTGCATCCGCAAGATCCATCCCGGCAAGGCCGGCATCAGCGTCGGGTTGGGCGGCCTGCGGGTTGCCTTCGACTACATGATCCGCCTGCCGCTGGTGCAGAACTTCGAGGAGATGGACATCTCGGTGAAGAAGCTGGAGATCCACCGCAAGGGCAAGGATGGCCTGGTGTGCAAGGACAACATCCGCGCCGACATCTCCGTGGCCTTCTACATCCGCGTCGAGGCGACCGTGGACAGCGTGAAGAAGGTCTCCCAGATGCTCGGCGTCGAGCGGGTGTCGGACATGGCCCAGCTCCGCGAGTTGTTCGAGGCGAAGTTCTCCGAGGCCCTCAAGACCGCCGGCAAGCAGATGGAGTTCCACGAGCTCTTCACCGAGCGCATCAAGTTCCGCGAGGAGATCCAGGCCACCATCGGCAAGGATCTGGACGGCTTTTTCCTCCAGGACGTGGCCATTGACTATCTGGAGCAGACCCCGCTGGACCAGCACGACCCCAGCAACGTGCTGGATTCCGAGGGCATCCGGAAGATCACCGAAATCACCCAGCGCGAACGGGTCAGCGCCAACGAATTTTCCCAGCGCGCGCAGGTGCAGGTGGAGAAGGAGAATGCCGACGCCGACATCGCCAAGCGCGAGCAGAAGCGTCGCAACGAGGAGGACACCGCCAGGCAGACCCGGGCCATCAACGAGGTGAAGGCCAACGAGGAGGCCGAGGCCCGCAAGGTCATCGAGGCCCGGCGCCAGGAGGTCGAGGCCAAGCGGCTGGAGGCCGAGGAGGCCATCCGCCTGCGCACCGAGGACATGAACCGCGCCGTGCAGGAACGCGAGTACACGGTGAAGAAGGAGAAGCAGCGGCTGGAACAGGAGGCCGTGCAGGAAGGCGAGGAGGCGCGGGTGCGGCGCGAGCGCACCGTGTCGCTCGCCGAGATGGACCGGGAGGTGAAGGTCAACGAGGCCGCCGTCGAGGTGGAGCGGAAGCGCGCCACGGTCGTCGCCGAGCAGAAGGCGGTCACCCAGCAGGAGGAAGAGAAGCGCAACATCGAGGCCCGCATGACCGCCGAGCGCGTCCGCGAGGTCACCCTCATTGAGGCGGAGATGAACGCCAAGAAGGACCAGACCGAGAAGGTGGTTGCCTCCGAGGCGCAGAAGGAGGTCGAACGCAATCTCGCCGAGGCCGAGAAGATCAGGACCATCACCGCCGCCGAGGCCGGGCGCGAGGCCGCCCTGCGGGATGCCGAGCGTCTCCAGACCACGGCCGACGCCGAAGCCAAGGTCGCCGACAAGCGGCGTCACGCCGCCGAACAGGAGGCCGAAGGGACCGCCGCCCGCGAGGCCGCCCGGGGACTGGCCGAAGCCAAGGTTACCATGGCCAAGGCCAGCGCCCGCAAGTCGGAGGCCGCCGCCATCAAGGAGGTCGGTCTGGCCGAGGCCGAGGTCATCAAGGCCAAGGGCACGGTGGTCGCCGAGAACACCGAGACCCAGGCCCAGGCCGAAGCCGAGGGCACCAAGGACAAGGAGCTGGCTGTCGCCACCGGCATCGAGGCCCGCGGGACCGCGGAGGCGAAGTCCATCCACCTCAAGGCCGACGCCATGAAGCTGCTGCACGCCGCCGGCCAGGAGCACGAGGAGTTCAAGCTCCGCCTCCAGAAGGAGCGCGACGTCGAACTCGCCGCCATCCAGGTCCAGCGCGAGGTGGCCCAGGCCAACGCGGCGGTCGTCTCCGAGGCGCTCAAGAACGCCAGGATCGATATCGTGGGCGGCGAGAATGACTTCTTCGAGAAGATCGTCCGCAGCATCGGCGCCGGGAAGTCGGTGGACCGCCTGGTGCAGAACAGCGCCACCCTAACCGACGTCAAGGAGACCTTCTTCACCGGGGATCCGGAACAGTTCAAGGCCCGCATCCGCCAATGGGTGGCGGACTTCGGCATCCCGTCCGAAGACCTGAAGAACCTGACCCTCTCGGCGCTGCTCGCCAAACTCATCGCCTCCACCGACGACGCGGGCGTGAAGGAAACCCTCCGGATGGCGCTGGCGACGGTGAAGCAGAGAGGGCTGGGTGACGCGAAGGCGGAGACGGTCGTGCGGGGGTGATTTGCAGGAATCATGAGGATGCAGGCCATCGTTGGATCTCCGGTGAGAGACCTGTGTCTCTGCCAGAAGGGTCCACTTCAATCCCTTCAGATTATCTTGTGGTGAGGCTTCCAACCCTACTTCGGCCTTTGTCCTCAGGCGCGGGGCGCCGAAAGAAGGTAGCCCACAGCGTGAGCTGTGGTTCACCGTCACCATCAACATTCCAGCCCCGATGGGGCGGCAGAGCGTGCCCCTGATGTTCTGGACCAAACATTCTTTCGCCCCTCCGGGGCTTGGCTCCCTTTCCTGCGAAACCCACAGCTCACGCTGTGGGCTACGGTCTGTCGGTGCTCCGCACCTTCCCGATACCGTTCGGATGCCTCGCGCCACTCCCCGGGCAGTGGTTGGCAGCCCTTCAGGCCGCAACCCGGCCGCTCATCCGCCCTTCGCATCCCGGATTTTCCCGCCGTCTCATGGCTGAACCCGCTCCATCCGGACCACTCGAACCCGCGCCGGCGCAGCCCTCCGCCCTTGCCGGCGCGACGTATGAGATCATCCGGCAACGGCTGGCGGCCTGCTCGGCGACGCTGCGCGAGCGCATGGGACGCCTGGATGCGCGGCGGCAGGAGGTCTTCGGGCGGATCGAATCACGGCTGCTCCAGGCCGACCGGATCACCACCGCGCACAACTGCATCCCGCGCGACATGGTCCAGTTGGGGCACGGACGGTTCCTCTTTGCCTTCAATGTCCGGTTCGGACTCAAGAAAGAGATGGATCTGGCGGACGTCTTTGCGATCTACCGCCGCGACGAGGCCACCGGCGGGTTTCAGGAGGAGTCCCTGGAGCCGCTGCAGGACAAGCAGTTCGTCGCCGACTTCAAGCGCCTCTACAACGTCTATGAGAAGACCGCGTTCCGGAAGTTCGCGGTGATCGGGGGGAATCTCTACGCCAAGTTCGGCACGGGCGCCTCGCTCAACGACTACGCCGTCTTCAAGTGGGCCTTCAACGACGGCAACCTGCGCTATCTCGACGGCCGTGCGGAGTCGGAATACCGGCGCGTCGGCTATCCGCCCGCGCTCGATTTCCGATGGCAGACTCCCGACCGGGAGTCCTACCGCTATGGGGATCATCCGCACGTGTCCATTGCGGAGCGGGTCTTTGTCGAGTGCGTCGGCGGCGACCTCACCATCAAGGTCGAGGACAACACCGCGACCGGCGAGGGCATCTACTCCGAGCCGGTGGACGACCGGCACCAGAAGGTGGACGACGCCGAGATCGGCTTTGCGGAACTCGACCACCTGATCCTGCTCCGGATCCGTCCCTACAAGGAAACCGCGGCGCGCTTCTTCATCTTCAACGAGAAACTGCGGTCCGTGGTCCGTGTGGATTCCCTCGGCGATTCCTGCGTGCGGTTGCCGGAGGATCACGGGCTGATCTTCCCCGACGGCTACTATCTGGGCACCGGCGAGCTGAAGCGCTTCGACGCCAGGGAGACCGGCCTGGTGCTGGAGCGGATCGTCCCTTCGCCCAACGGGGAGGATTCCCTCTACGTCTTCCACGGGCGCGCCTCCGGGGAATACGTGCTGATGCCCTACCGGTTGATCGCCCAGCAGGTGGAGGAGCGCATCGCCTGCCATGGCTTCGCGCTGTTCCCGAACGGTCAGCTCATCCTGTTCCGGTCGGATGACGTGCCGCAGAAGCACCATCAGGTCCAGTTGCGCCAGACCCCCTTCTACCAGCTCGGCCATGAGCCGGCCGGCCAAAAGGACGCCTATCTCTACCAGGTCGGCAACAAGGAGGTCGTCCGCTGCCTGGCCGAGGGCAACGAGGTGCTGACCCTCGCCGGCAAGGACACGCCCTACGCCGAGCTGTATTCCGACCTCGTCCGGCGGTGCACGGGGATGCTCGATGCCCATCCGTGGCTGACGAGCGCGGAGGGGTTCCAGATCCAGGACGCGCTCCAGCAGCTCCGCGAGATTGCGGACAAGGCGGTGGATGAGTTTGCCAAGGTTCGCCGGCTCCAGCATGAGGCGGTGCTGCGCCTGGCCGACGTGAAGAAGCGCTGCGAGGAGCGCTTCCAGGCGGCGCGGCGGGCCGCGTTCTCCAAGCTGGAGGACTTCGTCCACAACCTCGCCGCGCTCCGACACCTCCGCGGCGAACTGATCACCACGCGCGAGGTCCGCTACGTGGACCTCGCCGCCGTCGGGGCGCTGGAACAGGCCGTGGCCACCCAGCTCGGAGAGCTGTCGGCCCAGTGCGTGAAGTTCCTGCTCAAGCCGGAGGCCCTCGAACCCTACCGGAAGCAGGCCGCCGCACATCTTGCCGCCGTGGACACCGTCGCGAAGGTGGCCGACGGCCGGAAGCTGGAGCAGGCCGTGGCCGGCGCCGGGG
>JAFLEG010000038.1:0-7179 GCA_017302195.1 Verrucomicrobiota bacterium | reverse complement strand
CTGGAGATGCTCATCGAGATCGTCAACAGCCTGAAGATCGAGGACCCCACCGAGACCACCCGCATCATTGATGGCATCACCTCGGTCTATGCGACGCTGAACCAGGTCAAGGCGGCGCTGAAGAAGCACCTGCAGGCGCTCGTGGCCACGGAGGGCGCCGCGCAGTTCAACGCCCAGCTCAAGCTCCTGGGGCAGTCCGCCGCCAGCTACCTCGACCTCTGCGACACGCCGGAGAAGTGCGACGAGTACCTCAACCGCCTCACCGTCCAACTGGAGGAGATGGAGGGGACCTTCGCGGGGTTTGATGAATACACGGTGACGCTGTCCGAGCGCCGCACCGAGTTCTACGAGGCCTTTGAGCAGCGGAAAATCGCGCTCGTCGAGCAGCGCCAGCAGCGCGCGGGCGCGCTGCTCACCGCCGCCGAGCGCATCCTCAAGGTCATCCAGAACCGCCTCGCAGGCTTCAAGACCCTGGAGGAGATCCACACCTACATGGCGTCGGACCTGATGACCGCGAAGGTTCGCGAGACCATCGGGCAGTTGCTCGCTCTCGGGGATTCGGTGAAGGCCGACGACCTTCAGGGGCGGCTCAAGACCGTGCAGCAGGACGCCGTGCGGCAGCTCAAGGACCGGCAGGATCTCTTCGTGGATGGCACGGCCGTCATCCAGCTCGGCAAGCACCGGTTCAACGTCAACACCCAGCCGCTCGACCTCACCATCGTCCAGCGCGACGGCCAGCCGCACTTCCATCTGACGAGCACCCAGTACTTCGACCCGATCACCGACGAGGCCTATCTGGCCACGCGGCAGGTCTGGGATCAGGAAGTGGTTTCTGAAAACACCGGGGTGTACCGCGCCGAGTACCTCGCTTGGCAACTGCTCCGGTACTTCGGGGCGGGGGGAGGGGCCGGGAATCCGCATCTCCTCACGTCGTCGGCTACCACTCTGGAGGAGTTGCTGGCGCTGTCCGAGGACCAGCGTCTGGCGGTGGTGCAGGAGTTCATGGCCTCACGGTATCCGGAGGGTTACACCAAGGGCCTCCATGATCACGACGGCGCCCGGATCCTGTCCGTCCTGGCAGAAACACATCTCGCCCTGCAGCGGGCGCGGTTTCGTCCCGAGGCCCGGGCCTGCGCCCTGGTGTACTGGATCCGCTTCTGTCCGACGGAAACCCGCACGCTGTGGACCGCCAAGTTGAAGGCCTTTGGAGAACGCAACCGCCTGTTCCCGGGCGACCCGGTCCAGCAGGATTATGTCACCGCGCTCCGGAAGCTGCTCGGAGAGTTTCTGGCCGCCCAGCCGCTCTATCCCGGAGCCCAGGCGGCGGAGGCCGGCGAGTATCTGTTTCATGAGCTGAGCGGCGGCGACTCCTTCACCGTCACCCGCGAGGCCGACCACCTGGCCACGGCGTTTCTGCAGCACCTCGTCGCGAAGGGACATGAAGACACCTTTGCCGCCGCCCGTGCGGCGCTGGAGGGGCATCCCTCCAGCGAGCTGGAGATGGTGCGCGACTGGGTGAAGGGATTCCTGATCTCCGGGGCCCGCGCGCAGCCGGGTGCCGATCCATCCGTCGGCGCTTCGACGATGTCCCATCTCGAGGAGGTGGCTGCCCTCCTGCTCTGCGGCGACGCGCTGCCGCGTTCGGCCGTGCACGCCGAGTCCCGCCGGGTGCTGGACGCCCTGCGGGGCGCCCATCCGCGCATCGTGGCGAACCGCTACACCTTCGACTACCTCGACTTCACGGATCGCCTGCGCCGCTTTGAGGCCGAGGCTGTCCCACGCTTTGAGGCGTATCACCGGCTCAAGGGCCAGTTGCTGGACCGGGAACGTCGGCGGCTGCGTCTGGAGGAGTTCAGGCCGCGGGTCCTGTCGTCCTTTGTCCGCAACCAGCTCACCGACCGGGTCTATCTGCCCATGGTCGGCGACAATCTGGCCAAGCAGATCGGCGCTGCGGGCGCGGCCAAGCGCACCGACCTGATGGGGCTGCTGCTCCTGATTTCGCCGCCGGGCTATGGCAAGACCACCCTGCTCGAGTACGTCGCCAGCCGGCTGGGGATCGTCTTCGTGAAGATCAACGGTCCGGCCATCGGCCATGCCGTCACCTCGCTCGATCCCGAGGAGGCGCCCAATGCCGCCGCCCGCGAGGAGATTTCCAAGCTGAACCTGGCCCTGGAGATGGGGGACAACGCGCTGATCTGCGTGGATGACATCCAGCACTGCAATCCCGAGTTCCTGCAGAAGTTCATCTCCCTCTGCGACGGCCAGCGGAAGATCGAGGGGGTGTGGCGCGGACAGCCCCGCACCTACGATCTGCGCGGGCGCAAGGTGGTGGTGGTGATGGCGGGCAATCCTTACACCGAGAGCGGGCAGAAGTTCAAAATCCCCGACATGCTCGCCAACCGGGCCGACACCTACAACCTGGGCGACATCATCGGTGGGAATGCCGAATGGTTCCGGGCGAGCTATCTGGAAAACGCCGTCACCTCCAATGCGGTGCTGGCTCCCCTGGCCGTGCGCAGCCAGTCCGACATCCGGGCCTTCATCCGGATGGCCGAGACCGGCCAGCGCACCGCCGAGGGGCTGGAGGGCACCTATTCGGCGCAGGAACTGGACGAGGTGCTCTCCGTGCTGCGGAAGCTGGTGGCCATCCGCGACATCGTGATGCGGGTGAATGCGGAGTACATCGCGTCCGCCGCGCAGGCCGACGAGTTCCGCACCGAACCGCCGTTCAAGCTGCAGGGTTCCTACCGCAACATGAACCGTCTGGCGGAGAAGGTCGTGGCCATCATGGACGACGACGAGGTCCGCGCACTGGTCGTCGGCCACTACCGCGGCGAATCCCAGACCCTGACCACCGGGGCCGAGGCGAATCTGCTCCGGTTCAAGGAACTGCTCGGGGACCTGCAGCCCGAGGAGGCGGCGCGCTGGGCCGACATCAAGAAGACCTTTCAGCGAAACCAGTTCACCCGCGGCACCGACACCGGAGATCCCGTGGGCCGCGTCGTGGGCCAGTTGGCGCAGTTTCAGTCCGGGTTGGAATCCATCCAGTCCACGATCGCCTCCGCGGTCGCCCGTCCCCCGGCGCCGGTCACGGTGGATCTGGGTCCCATGGGCCAAAGCCTCGAGCTGCTGCGCACGACACTGGAGGAGCGGCTCGCGAGCGTGGTCGCTGCGGCGACCCCGCCTCCGGCATCCACGGCGGCTCCGCCGGTGGGCATCGAGACTCTCGGCACCCAGCTTGGCGACGGACTGCGGGCTCTCGGAGCCGACTTGAGCCGCGCCGTCGGGGCAGCCCAGGGCGCGGCGACCGCCGGCAAGGTGGACAGCCTTTCCCACGAACTGTAGATGATCCACAGCACCCTGGCGTCCCTGAAGGACCTGGCCTCCCAGCAGCGCGATCATCTCCGGGCCGCCGGAGAATTGCTCGCCACCCGCGCCAAACAGGGCACCGTTGAGGTCGAGATCACCCAGGAGATGCTCGCCAACGAGCGCGCCTTCATGGAGCGCTTCCACCAGGTGCTGGAACAGGCGCAAAAACCGAAGTCATGAACAAGGTTCTCTCACGTCTCCAGGCGCTCCGTGACAAGGCGGCGCGGATCCAGCAGGCCGTGGACTCGGCGCCGGTCCGCGCTGCACAACTGCTCGATGCCGTGCAGGCCACCACGGGACAGCTCCAGCAGCTTCGCGCCGATGTGCAGGGCACTGTCGCGTCATTGAAGGCCGACACGGACTCCTCGCTGGCGGAGACGCTGATCGAACTGGACGGCGGCATCGGACTCTTCGCCCGGGCAGGATACGAACTGGCCGGTGTGGACATCGAGCAGGGCCCGGTCTCCCGCGTGATTGTCCACCTGGATCAGTGTGTGGAGGCCCGATCGGAGTCCCTGGAATCCTTGATGCAGGAGTGCTCTGGCAAGCGGACCCTCCAGGCCATTTTTGGCGCGCTGATCCGTGCCGAGGCGATGGAGGATCAGGTGACGCTTTCCGACCTCGGCTTCCGTGGATTGATCGTCCACATCGGACCTGTGCCCACCGTGCGGCTTTGCTGGCGTCCGATGACCACGGAGTCGGAGGAGGAAGTCCGATCTCTGGCCCTCAAGCTGGCCCCCGCGTTGAAGTCTGCACCGGCGCCACCCCCGGAGGCACCCCCGGTGTTGGGCGCCAGTTCAGGCTTCTTTCCGGAGCGGCGCCCCGTCCCGGTGGCGCCCTCCCCGCCGGCCACAGTGCTGCAGCCTCCGCCTGCAGCTTCCGCACCGGTGAGTCCCGCTCCAGATCCTCAGCAGGTCAGCCTGGCACCCACCCGGTTGCCGTCGTCCATTCGGACCACCACCGCCGCATCCCCGCCGGCGTCTTCCGAGATCGCCCCGGCCACCGGGGATTGGCGGAAGGACGCCCTGGCCCGGTTCAAGAAGATGCCGGACCTGGGCCGGTGATTGGGGTCGGCGCCCTTGGGACTGCCGTGGCAAGCCACCACTTTGGCGTGGGCCGGGAACATCACCCCGGGAGGAGACTGTACGCTCGCCTCCCGCCGACGCGGTGTCCCAAAGCGGCCTCCCCGCTGCCCTCCTGCCTTCGCTCCGCTTCGGCAGGGCAAGCCGCCACCGCACTGCTTCAAGGCCTCGCGGTTTCTGGGCATCACCAAGACTCGATCACTCGAACCGGGTGGAAACCCAGAGGTCATTGGTCCAATGCAGGTCCTGATCCCCGCCACGTCCAGGATTCTTTGGCGGTCCATCCGCAGACAACATCACCGCACCGCCTGCGATTCGGAAGAACATGCTGGCTCTTGGGTGGTCCTTCGACTGGGTGGGGGACAAAAGCACCGTCTGTGACTCGCCCCGGGAAACTTCGGGAAATGCATTCGTACGAAGAAAACCCAGTCCTTCGGGGTCCGGAACCTGGGAGAGGTTCTCCATCCGGCGCCGGACTTCTCCGTGGCCCACGCGTTGCTCGAGCACTTGGCTGACCCCTTCACAGTAGGCGCGCAGTCTGGCCTTTGGGTGCGGCCAGTGTAACCATTGCCCGCCCGCCAGCAGTGCCAGTGCCCACCCCGCAAAAACCGCCTGCTGACTGCGGGTCCACCGCCACCAGGTCCCCGCCAGCCTCGGACCAAGGAGCCCGAGCAGCACCCACAGGCCGAATCCCTGGAGCCAAAGGCGGAATGACAGCACGAGGGGAGACCGCAGCTCATGGCCCGCTTCCCGATACAGCCGGTCCGGATCCCCCAGTCCCGCCCAGCCCAGCACAACGGTACTGGCCAGGACGGCGTAGGCCGCCAGCAGCCACCAGGAGCCCGGTTGCCGGTGCCCGTCGGACAGCCGGGGCGGGGCAGGAGATGCTGGGCTCACATGCGGAAGATGGCCTTGAGACGCTTCCGGGGAAAGGGCCGTCCGCGGGCTTCCATGGTATCAGGACGTTTTGGCCCGACACCGCGTTGTCGTCTCCTACGGCCTTCACCTCATCACTCAACCTTCATCGTTCATCCTTCCCACCCTCACGGCTTCCGCTGCATCAGCAGGCTGCTGAGTGCGGCCCCGATCACCACCCCGGCGAGGCAGATCAGCCAGAAGTTGGCCGGGGTGTCGCGGACCTGGCTGTGGATCTCCATGCCGAAGATGCTGGCGAGGGCGGTCAGGGGCAGGAAGAGCGCCGCGAGCAGATTGAGACGGTGTGCGGTGACCGCCATCTGCTTGGCCGTCGCCGCCTGGGCCTCCGCCTGCTTGGCCACGGTGAAATTCAGGCCGAACTGTGCGTCCTGAAGCAGCAGTTCGGCGTTGCGCTCCGCGCCGGCGGCCAGGTCACGGAAGTTGACCAGGGTGTGCTCGGACTTGAGCAGCTCGCGGGCCTGCTGCAGCGCGCGGTGCAGTCCGCGCGAGGAACGAACGACCGGGGACAACTGCTCCAGGACGGCGTGGTACTCGGACGCCGACGCGGCCTTGTTCTCGGCCTCCTCCAGGCCGGCCAGCCGTTCGTGGTAGGCATCCAGCAACGCCTGCAGGGCGCCCAGCGGCGCGCCCCCCAGATTGGAGCGCCATTCGCCGTTGGGCTGCCGCCAGAACAGCGCAGCACGGCGGGTCAGCTCATCGGGCTCGGGAAGCTGATGCAGGATCAGCAGCAAATGCCCATCCTCCAGCATCGCCCGCTGCGGACCGGCCTCGCGTCCGAGCCGGTTGCGGATGGCCTCGGGCAGATTCCACAGTTTCGGGAGGACGCTGGGTTCCGGTGTCATGCGGGAGTGTCAGCGCCCCGGAACGCGGACCGGGCCGTTGGTGGCCGGGGGCAGGGGCAGGAGGGGGGCGCTGGAGCCGGGGCGCGGCGCCGGCTGATGGAGGCGCTGGGTGGCGGGCAGGACAGGGGCGCTCACCGGACGTCGCTGCCAGGCATTCCAGGCCCACCAGGCGGACAGGATAAGTGCGATGCCCAGGGCCAGGGGAAAGAGCACCTGCCAGCGCAGCAGCGCCAGCTTGAGCATGACGAAGTCGAGCGGACCCCTCCGCAGGGCTCCGCCTCCCAGCCCGCGTTCCTCGAAGTCGCCGCGGCCGGCCAGTTCGGCGTCCAACTGCGCGGCGATCGCCTCGACATCGAGACGCAGGTGTCGGGCGTAGGTCTTCACGAATCCGCGCACGTACACCGGGGCGGAAAAGGCGCCCCACTCGTCAGCCTCGATGGCGCGGATGTGGTCGCCCTTGATCTTGGTGGCGTCGGCCACCTGGGTCACGGTCAGGCGGCGGCGCTCGCGTTCGGCGCGGAGCAGGTCCCCGGTGCTTCGCATGCGCGGAGCCTAGGGTTTCGGCCCGTTCTGCGGCAACGAAGGAAACGGGCGGCCGGAGCCGACGTCCAAAGGCCCTGACTTCCACACGTAGAAAGGATGAACGATGAAGGATGAGTGATGAAGTGAGGGGGCTGGTCTCCTTCGTCAGGGACGATGTCAGGCTCAAACTCGCCCAACGCCCGCAGAGATCCCGACGCCCTGGGCGACAGCCGGCCGAGGGAGGGAGGAAGCCAGATCCGTCGTCACCTCGTCTCCGGCCCGGGTGTTCCGGGGGCAAGGACGGCGAGGATCACCGCGACCAGGATCAGCAGGGCGCCGGCGAGGCGCAGGAACATGGCGCGCCGGCCGGCGTCGCGTCGCTCGGTATTGCCGAACCAGTGTCCGATTGCCCACACCAGGACCAGACC
>JAFLEG010000378.1 GCA_017302195.1 Verrucomicrobiota bacterium | reverse complement strand
ACCAGCTCGTTCAAATCACGCGGATACCGATCCTCCATGGCGTGGAATTTCTCGATCGCGCTGGTGAGTTCGGCGGTGGAAGTCACGCGGATGGCGGTCTGCTTGGCGCGTCCCTGGGCGGCGAGGTAGTCCAGTGGGGCGGTCGCAGGATTGCCGGAGGACGCCGCGGCAGGCTGCTTGGGTTCCTTCGGACCGCACCCGGGCATGAGCAGTGTCGCGGCGACCACCAGCACCCAACCGACGGCTGTTTTCATGAGGGCACGCTAGCCCGGCGGAGCCCGCTTTGCCAGAGTTCCCCGGCACATGAGCTGGTTCTACCGCCGCGTGGCCCGCCCCCTGTTGTTCCTCCAGGAATCGGAGCCGGCACACAACCGGACGCTCGCGGCCCTGGCCGCCGCCAGCGGATTCGGCCCGGCCCGGGCCGTCCTTCGGACCTGCTATGGCGCGCCGGAACTTCCCGTCACCGCGTTCGGACTCCGGTTCCCGAATCCGGTCGGACTCGCGGCCGGCATGGACAAGCAGGGCGTGGCGGTTCCGGTCTGGGAGGCGATGGGCTTTGGCTTCAGCGAACTCGGCGGTGTCACCTGCCAGGCGCAGCCGGGAAATCCCCCGCCCCGGATGTTCCGTGTCATCCCCGAGGAGGCGCTCATCAACCGGATGGGATTCAACAACGGCGGCGCGGCGGCACTGGCGGACCGCCTGACCCGGTGGAGGCAGCGGGGCCTGTGGCCGGGGCATCCGGTGGGTGTCAACCTGGGGAAGTCCAAGGTGACGCCGCTGGACCAGGCCGCCGCCGACTACGCCGCGTCCTTTACCGCCCTGCGTTCGCTGGCCGACTTCTTCGTGGTCAACGTCAGTTCCCCCAACACCCCGAATCTGCGGCAGCTTCAGGACAAGGCGGCGCTGAACGAGATCCTGTCCGCGCTTCAGGAGCGGAATGGCGACGCGAACGAAGGGCCGCCCAAGCCGATGCTGGTCAAGGTCGCGCCAGACCTCACCTGGGAGGCGCTGGATGAGATCGTCGAGGTCGCGATGCATCATCGCCTCGCCGGACTGGTGGCCACCAACACCACCATTGCCCGCCCCGAGACCCGGGATCCCGTGGTGCTTCGCCTGCATCAGGAGGCGGGCGGACTGAGCGGACGTCCACTCCGGACGCGGAGCACCGAGGTGATCCGACACCTGTTCCGGCAGACCCGGGGACGCCTGCCCCTCATCGGCGTGGGCGGGATCCTTTCCGTGGACGACGCCTGGGAGAAGATCACCGCCGGCGCGACATTGCTCCAGATCTACACCGGCCTGGTGTATGAGGGGCCGGCCCTGGTGTCCCGACTGGTCCGCGGCCTGCGCGAACGCCTCGGCGGCGCGCCGTGGACCGAGGCGGTCGGCAGCGACTCGGGGGGCTGAGCCCTCGCAGGAATCACCCGCCCTGCGGCCATTTCCGAAACCAGCGCCGCGATTCCCCGGGACGCCGCGTCGCCGCCTCGCGGAAACCGACTCCCAGTCCGACACGGGCTTGTTGCCACCAGGCGTAGTCCGTCAACAGGCCAATCATGAACCAGGATCCGATCATGCCCCACATCAGGGCATCTCCCGATCCACCGTGAGCAGACATGGCGATCAGCGTGGCAAGCCCGATCCAGAGCACCCACGGGAGCACGAGCACCCGGAGGACCAGGCTGGTGGTGGCCGCACGTCCTCGTCCGGTCATTCCCGCCCACATTCCCGCCCAGCCGAGTGTCCAGAGATCCGCGACCAGGATCCCCATGCGCAGCAGCCACAGGATGGGCAGAACCGGCGGACCGCCATCACGGCGCATGGCATCCCCGGAACTCAGACAGGCCAGATCCACCAGGAGGACCGCCATCACCGGTCCCAGAAACATGCGGCGCAACGCCAGCCACTGGCCTCCCACAATCTCCCGGGCGCTCAGTGAGGTGGACAGCAGCAGTTCCATGGCACCGCTCCGCCGATCCTCCAGAAATTGGCGCGGCGCCTCGTTGGCCATCCAGATCTTGAGCACCGCATGCACGCCAACGGACAGCGCAAAGGTCGTCTCCGCATCCCACCAGTCGGGATGGAGATTCCCATAGGCGGTCGCCCAGAGGATTGAGGCGCCGACAGCCACCAGGAAAAGCCAGGGCAGCCACGGACGCGTCCAGTGGCGTCCGGTCAGCCAGGCGGTCGGAGCACGCTCCAGAATGGACGTGCGGAACCGCTGCCAGGCGCCCGGACGGGCAAAGCGGATCCGATCCAGCCACCCTCCAAGACCCCGGCGGCCCTGCGACACGGCGGATTCCTGCCAGCGGTAAGGCAGGATCCAACCCGCGGCCAGCAGCGACACCAGCCCAACCCCGCCAGTGAAGCCCAGGGAAATCCAGTACGGCCACGGGGTCGTTTTGAATAGCCGGGCACTGGCGTGGCCAAACCCGATGAACGGGGTGAGATGCCATGCCCACACCTTGTCCCACGCGGCAAGCATCTCGGGCGGGGCACCCAGTTGCTGACGCACCCACGAAATCGAACTGCAGGCGGTGGGTCCCGCGAAGAACACCCCGAGCATCAGTACGAAGGCCAGCAGCACCGAACGGCGCACGTCCGCGGTGACCACCGAGGCCAGCACGCCGGTGGCCAACGAGGTGAACAGGGTGGTAAGCAGCAGCAGGGTCATTCGCAGGTAGTCCCCGGCGGTGACACCGCCCAGCAGCAGGGTCAGCGCCAGGAAGGGCAGCATGGTCACCAACCCGTACACCGCTCCCAGCGCATTGCCGGCCAGCTTGCCCAGCGTCACGTCGTGACCGCGCAGATCCGTGAGGAAGAGCAACCCCAGCGTGCCATCGCGCTTCTCGGCGCTCACGGTGTCTGCGGCATACAGCAGCCCGGCCAGAAAGGCGAAGGCGAGGGCCGGCACCGCCAGCGCGAAGAACATGGGCTCCCCGGTCTTCATTCCCGTGACCGCCCTGCCGATCAGGGCAATCCACGCGGAGAGCGTCAGTGCCACACCACCCGCGAACACGCGCCCCCAGTAGGTCCAGGACCGCCGAGACGCGACCCGCAGTTCGCGGGCAACCACCGGGAGGAGGGTCATGGCCGCGCGGCGCCCCGCGGGGGGCTCAGCTCACCGGCATCAGGGAGACGCGCTGGTTCTGGTCGTTGCGGGTGATGCCCTGGGCGCGGGGATCGAGGGTCAGCACCCCGTCCACCAGGAAGGCGTAGCGGTGATGCCCGGGCTTGAAATCCACCGTGGCGGTCCAGGATTTGTCCGGCCCCTGCCGCATCGGATGCGACTGTACGTTCCAACCGTTGAAGTCCCCCACCAGGCTGACCGCCTGGGCCTGGGGTGCCATGCAGATGAAGTTGATCGGCTTGATCGTGGTCCGTGGAGTCATGCAGCGTCGTGTCTCGAGATCAGGAGTGAATGAGTCGGGATCGGGGTTCGCTCAGGGCAGAAGGTTTCCCAGGAGAATCTGCGCGGTGCGGCGCACCGCCTCGGACTGCTGCTCCAGCAGGCGATACCGGGCAATCCAGTCCGGATCCCCCTCATGGCGGGCCCGCCAGAGGGTCTTGAGCACGCGCTCGGTGCGCTCCACCTGCTGGAGCGCCGAGGCCAGCGTCTCGCCGCCATCGTGCAGGTCGGTGATCTCCCCCACGCAGAAGCGGCTGATGCGTTTCTGCTGGAACACTGCATGCAGCAGGGTGACGACCGTCTGCTCATAGGCAAACCAGCGCTGCCGGAGCACCTCCCCGAGAAATTCGTGCCGGATCGCAAAGAATTCCGAGCGCGGCCGCTCGGTGTACTCGCGGATCTCCCGGGCCTCCTTCGGAAACCAGGTGTACAGCAGGGCGAACGTGCCGTAGGTGTCAATTAACTGCTTGGGATTGTTGTGGTCGGTGATGATCTCGCCGACGCAGAGGTCCTGGTCCAAATCGAGCAGGATCTCGGGCAGGTCGTGCAGGCGCCCAAGCAGTTCCTGTCCGACCGGCGTGCCGTAGTTGAAGTCGCCGGGAATCAGCCAGTACACGTCGCCGGCCGCGCCGCGGTCGTAGGCCTGGCCCAGGCCGGTGTACCACATCTGGCAGGTGTCCACGCACCAGGCATCCACCAGGTCCGAGCACACCGCGGCGGTCTGGGTGCGGAAGTCCAGATAGCCCCGCGAGGCGGCATTGGCATGGTGCGTCTTGCGGTCCACCACCGTCACCGGACGCGCATACGTGCCGGGATCCCCGGCCAATTCCCCCACCCACGCGTACAGCCGCTCCAGGTGGCCCAGATCGGCCGGCTGCCGGAACGGATAGATCACCACGGGATGAATCCGCCCCCGCGGGGTCTGCGCGGCGGTGGCGGCACGGGGCGCAACACGGCCCGGACTGCGACGGGAGGAGCTTTTTTTCATGGCACGCTGGAGAGGAGGGTGACCGAAGAAGGCGACAAGATGAAGAAGGAAGAATGGCCTCTCTCCAGCCTTGGTGGGTCGAGACTCTTGCCGGGCCGTGCGCGCGCGGTGTCGCCACCCCGTTGACCTGACGCCGCATCAGCGAGGATCCATTGAACGTCCCACGTTGGATGCCTGAACTTCCACCACCAGATCCATTCGCCGCGACATTCATGGCTCGTTGAAATCTCGCCCCACCTTCGGGAACGGACGAGCAATGATCGATGAGTGATGTGTGATGACGTGAAGGCCGCAGGAGACGAGGCCACGCTCTGACTTCCTCCGCCTTTCTGAAAACTCCCCCACCATCTTGTACGTCTCCGCCGGGCGGACGTTCGAGCTCCGATCCGCCGTTGTAGGAACCGCGGCCGATCCTTACCCTCTTCCCTGCCAGCACAACGCATGACCGACCGGATCGCCAGCCAGTCCCTGCCCGCGTCGTGGCCGGACCGGGTCGCCTTTGAGGCTCCCGGCGGAGGCGCCACCTTCGCCGATGTGGTGCGTGCCGCAGCCGTTCGGGGTGATCTGCAGCCCGGACTGAATGCCACCCGCATGGCACTGGCCTGCGAGGCGGGGGCCGCTGCCGGGGGACGGGCGGCCGACATGGTGGCGGTGGAGACCGCGATGAATGAGTTCCGCTACGAGCGGAATCTGGTCACTGCCGAGGAAACAGAGCAGTGGCTCGACGCCCATGGACTGGCCGGGGAGGACCTCGGGGATCACTTTGTCCGACGCTACTGGAAGTCGCTGTCCGGTGAGGTGGAGGACGGCGAAGCGGTGGAGCCCTCCCGCTTCGCCGCGGCTTGGGCCGCCGACCTGGTGCTGTC
>JAFLEG010000377.1 GCA_017302195.1 Verrucomicrobiota bacterium | reverse complement strand
TCGGGAGGATTTCCGCGCGGCCGTGAAGCCGGCGGCGGCGCCGACCAGCAGGGCCAGGATGGCGGGAAGGAGGGTTCTGGGGGGCACGGCGGGTTTCGACAGGGTTTGGTGAGAAACGTTCTGAAATCGTCCCGCGGAATCCGGCCCGGCGGTCAGTTGGGCACCCAGCCGCGCCCTGGAATGAATTCCCGGCTGCCGTCCGTCTTGCATCCGGTCGCCACGGCGCCAGCGAGCAGCACCAGGCACAGCGTCACCAGGAAGGTCTTCATGCGCGGCAGGCTAATCCGGTTTGCCCGGCGCTCAAGCTTCCAGCAAAGTGCGCCGGCGATGCCGGAGCTGATACCCTCATTGCGCGGATTCCTGCTGCTGGATGGCGGCAAGCTGCGCGGCAGCTCCTTTCACCGCACCGTGGTGCTGATCTGTCGGCATACGCCGGAGGGGGCCTTTGGACTCGTGCTGAACCGGCCCAGCGACAACCGGGTCGGCGAGGTCATCGAGGCGGAACTGCCGGAAATGCTCCAGCGCCAGACGCTCTTCGGCGGCGGTCCGGTCCAGCCCGCGGCGCTGAGCTATCTGCACACCCGGCTGGGCGATGCCTCGGAGCCCATCCTCTCCGGGCTGACGGTGGGTCACGACCTCCAGGAACTCATCGAGATCGGTGCCGCCGGAGTGACTGCGGTGGCGCCGGTCCGGGTCTTTGCGGGCTACGCCGGCTGGGGCCCCGGCCAACTCGATGACGAGATGCGGCGTGAGTCCTGGCTGACCGAACCGGCGACCCTGCACCTGGTTTTTGAGACCGCGCCGGAGGTCCTGTGGGGACACATCCTGCGCCGCCGCGGCGACTGGCAGAGCCGGCTGCTCGCCGAGTCTCCCGACGACCTCTCCTGGAACTGATGCCGTGGCCGAAACCGGGAAGCCTCCGACCACCCTGTTGTTCTTCGCCGTCCCCGAGGAGGCGCGTCCCTTCATCCGCCGCTGGGAACGGATTCGCGGCGCCACGGCGCCGCGGCTGAAGGGACCCGGCCTCGCGGCCTGGCTCCTGGAGCCTGACGGCGTGGTGGTGCAGGTCAGCGGCATGGGCGCCCGCAACGCGCGCCGGGTGGGCCTGGAGACCCTCGCGCGGCATGGGGGAGGGGCGGGCCGGCTGCTCACGGCCGGGTTTGCGGGCGGACTGGATCCCGCGCTGCGTTGCGGCACCGTGCTCTACGATGCCGACCCGGGCCTCGTTGGGATGGAGGAGTGGCGGAGCGCCGGCGCCCAGCCCGGGCGACTGGTCGAGGTGTCGCGGGTGGCGGTCACGCCTGCGGACAAGGCGCGCCTCCGGATGCAGACCGGCGCCGATGCCGTGGAGATGGAATCGTCCACCCTGAGGTCCCTCGCCCGCGAGAGGGGAATCCCTTCGGCGACCGTGCGGGTGATCTCCGATGCCGCGGACGAGGCCCTGCCGCTGGATTTCAACGCCCTGCTGACCCCGGAGGACCGGATCCATTTCGGCAGGCTGGCCTGGGCCATCGCGCGGTCCCCGGCGTCCATCCCGCGTCTGCTCGCCTTCCAGCGCACCACCGCCGCCGCCGCGGAATCCCTCGCCCGGGTCCTCCTTCCCGGCAACCCCTGATCGGCCACCTCACCAGGCAGCGGCAGGCGGGCCCCGGGATCCAGCGTGGTCAGGAAGACCTTTACCTCATCCTGGATCAGCACCATCGGGAGTCTCTGCCGCCGTTCGGCACGCATCCATTCTTGGGGGAAATGCCCCGCACACGCCCCACGCAAGTCTCGAATCCGTCGCAGCCGGAATGCTCCTGGAACCGCTGTCACATTGTTCTGTGATATCCGACAGGTTCAATTGACAATCGACTGCCTTCAATATGCTGCTGCCGAGGCCAAAAACCATCGGGTTGGGAGCCGCGATTTTATTCGCGGCGCTCTGGGCGTTGCCGTTGGCTCGCGCATTCTCTCTTTTTCGAGAGTCGCGGGCATATTTCGCGGAGACCGGTTCCATCAACGCATCCAACGACGTTGCGTTGAGCACCGCGCTACTTTGCTCCTACGTGATTTCGTTACTCGCGGCCTTAGCTCTGGCGTGGTTGTTTTCGCGTCGTCTGCACCTTCTGGGCTTGCTTCCAGTCGTCGCCCTCGTTTTCGCGGTTGTCGAAGTGCTCAGCCGGCGTCCAGAGTCCCCTGTCATTCTCGTCCCGGCCATCATGCCTTGGCGTCCAGCTCTTATTAGCGTCGCGGCGGTGGCTTTGGCGGCACTTTTCATCCACACCGCGCGCTTCACCAATGGCCGCCACGGCCAACCAGAAGGTCCGGCGAACGGGAGCCAGCGGATTCGCCCCGAGACAAGTCGAAGGTCATTGGCGGCAGGCTCCCGTCGCTGACCCATACGGCGTTTTGGCACACCACCTGTGAAAGCCACACACAAACCAAAGCAAAAGTCGAAGCGCGACTGGCTTGTCGGCACGTGGCTGAACGGCAGTGAGTGGGCGAGCGAGGTCGCGTTCACCATCACCCGTTCCGGCGACTCGTATGCCATTCGGCTTCGCGACGGCTACGACGGCGAGGAGTCCGAGGTTTTCGACACCGCTTGGGATGGTGAGGTCCTGTCTTTCGCCGCACATTGGAAGTCCACCGGACGGTTTGCGCGTTATCGTCTCTCGCTCACGTCCACCAATCGCCTGAATGTCACCTACACCTACACCGACCATGAGATGTATCACCGCCAACGCACCAAACGAAACGTCTGACCCGGCAGCGGAACCGAATGGCGACCCCGCTACCCCAACTGAGAAGTCGAGAGTTCCAGAGGGGTTGGCATCGGTGGGTTGATCGTGCGGCTGCTGTCGGTAGGGGATTGTTCATGGTGATTGGTGCCGGGTGGCATCCAAGACCTCACAGGACAACGAACGTGGAAAAGAGCGCGAACACACCACAGAAGTCAGAACAGGGACATCGCGTCTGGCGCCAACTGGATTCAGTGTGGGCGGAAGGCGGATTCTTCATGCTGGGCGATGTCTATCGAGCCAGGGTTCCCGGGGGCTGGTTTGTACTGGGGACCAACAATGTCAGGAGCTTCATCTTCTACCCCGACCCGGGGCACCATTGGAGTGGGGGGAGTCCGACCGCCAAGCCGGCCGCGGGATAGGACGGCCTGGACGATTCCCGCGCGCGATTGCTGGCTTGGTCGTCATAACGTCGATCGCCCACTCGCCGGGATGTTGGCTGCCCCGCTGGGTTTGTCGCCATGGCGGAGTGGTTGAGCCTCCGATGGGAAGGCAATCAGTGGGGACGCGTACCCTACATGGACTCCAGGGTGCGTCCGCGGGTCTCGTGGACCCGGGTCGAGACGAAGGCGAGGGAGAGCACCGCGAAGATGGCATAGAGGGCGTAGGCGGCCCACAGCCCCACGCCCTGCAGCAACGGAGGGAAGGTGGTGGACACGACAAAATTGGCCACCCACTGCACCCCCGCACAGAGGGAGAGGGCCGGTCCCCGGATCCGGTTGCCAAACATCTCCCCCAGCATCACCCAGACCACCGGTCCCCAGGAGCAGCCGAAAAAGAAGACATAGACGTTGGCCGAGATCAGCGCGGCGACTCCGGTGCCCGACGAGAGTTGCAGGCTCCGGTCCGGTCCCAGGGTCGCCGAGGCGAAGCACCAGGCCATGACGCCCAGGCTCAGCGCCATGCCGGCGGATCCCATCAGGAGCAGCGGACGCCGTCCCCATCGGTCAATCAGCGCCATGGCCACGAGCGTGGTGCCGATGTTGATGCCGCCGGTGATCATGGAGACATAGAGGGCGCGGGTTTCCCCGAAGCCCACGGACTCCCAGAGCACCGAGCTGTAGTAGAAGATGACGTTGATGCCCACGAACTGCTGGAACACCGAGAGCGCCATGCCAATCCAGATCACCGGGAGCAGGCCCAGGGCGGGGCCCTGGAGATCGCTCCAGCGGGCCGGCCGTTCGTCGCGCAGCGATTCCCGGATTTCAGCCAGGGTGGTGGTGCCAGCCTCGCCGAGCAGGCAATGCAGGACCCGGGCGGCCTGCTCCATGGCCCCGATCCGTACCAGGTGACGGGGGGACTCCGGAATCATGCGGCTTCCGAGGCCGTAGAGGATCGCGGCGGGGATTTCGGCCCAGAACATCCAGCGCCATGCGGTCTGGCCCAGCCACCAGGGTTGGGATGCCGACCCCGCCTGATGGACGATGCCGTAGTTGACCAGCAATGCGACGAAGATGCCCACCACGATGGCCAGTTGCTGCAGCGAGCCCAGGCGTCCGCGGAGCGCGGGCGGCGAGATCTCGGCGATATAGGCGGGTGCGACCGCGCTCGCGATTCCCACGCCGATGCCGCCCAGGAGGCGCCAGAAGATGAAGTCCCAGATGGTGACAGGCAGCCCGGACCCCACCGCGCTGCCCAGGAAGAGCACCGCGGCAATGCCCATGGCGTGGAGACGTCCGCGGCGGTCTGCCATCCCGCCGGCCATCAGGGCCCCTGCGGCCGAGCCCAGCAGCGCCAGCGAGACGGAGAGGCCAATGAGCAGCGGTCCGGCCTGAAAATGCGACTGGAGCGCGCTGATGGCGCCGTTGATGCAGGCGGTGTCGTAGCCGAAGAGAAATCCGCCCAGGGCCGCGGCGATGGCGATGAGCACGACGGAGTGGGTGGAGCCTGCGGGGGACACGGGCGGACGATGGCCGGGGCCTCCCCGGGCATTCAATCCCGAATCGTTTCCTCTACGCAGGAGATGAGGTCACGAGGCTCGGACGTTTTCTGCGTTGCCGAAAACTGAACACTTGAAGGTGAAAACTCTCCGGTGCGGTCGGTTGCCGCCCGGGCGCCGGGAAGTACTCCCTGCGGGTGGTGTCAGAGTCTCCTGACGTCGTCTGACGAGTAGGAGACGAGGTGGCAGGCTCTGACTCTTTCTCCGCTGCGTGCGGCTGCCGCCCGGAGCGCCGAGATGTGCTTCGCGAGGGTTCAGTCAGAGTCTCCTAACGTCGTCTCCTACGGACGTCATGCCATGAACCCCAGGTCCGCATTCTGGACCGTGCCAAAGTGGGTGAGGTTGCTGAAGACCGACGTCAGGTCGGTGTCGGCCACGCCCATCCATCGTGCGAGGGTGGCCCCGAACTGATCGGTGGAGGTCGCGGGAATGAGCACGCCGCGGGAGCCGCAATCGTCGGGCCCCTGCAGGGACAGGTCCGGGAAGCGTCCGTACATGTGGCCGCCCCGCACCGCGCCGCCAAGGATCAGGTGGTGGTTTCCCCAGC
>JAFLEG010000376.1 GCA_017302195.1 Verrucomicrobiota bacterium | reverse complement strand
AGCAGCCGTCCCGGCCGGAGGTTGCGGCACAATACCACGCAGGGGATCCGGTGGGCGAAGAAGGCGGCCACCCGCTCATCGCGGACCTCCGGGGCGAGGGAACGCAGATAGGAGGTCTCCACGTTTCCGAGCACCTGGACCCGTTTCGGAGCGAAGTACTGCTTGAACCCGGCAAGGGCGAGGCCGGGCCGGTTCACGGTGGGCTCGCGGATCGGACGCTTGAGTCCAACGGCGCCGGCGATGAGGCGCAATCCCAGGTCGCCGCCGACCTGGGTATAGAACCGTTCCACCGTCACCGGCGGAGCGCTGCGGGCTGCGGGAACGTTCACAGGTTGAAATCGGGTCCGAGATAGATTTCCCGCGCCCGCGGGTCCTCGACCATGCGGGCGGCGTCGCCCTCGTACACCACCTCGCCGTGGTGGATGAGATAGGCGCGGTCCACCAGCTTCAGGGTCTCGCGGACGTTGTGGTCGGTGATCAGGATTCCGAGGCCGCGCTCCTTGAGGCGCCGGACAATCTTCTGCACCTCGTACACGGCGATGGGGTCAATGCCGGCGAAGGGTTCGTCCAGCAGCATCAGGCGCGGGCTGGTGACCAGCGCCCGGGTGATCTCCAGGCGGCGCTTTTCGCCGCCGCTCAGTTGGTAGGCGTAGCTCTTGGCCAGCGGCGTGAGCTCCAGCTCCTCCAGCAGGTATCGCAGCCGGGTGGCGCGCTCCTCGCGGTCGCCCCGGCAGGTTTCCAGGATGGCGAGCAGGTTCTGTTCGACGGTCAGTTTCCGGAAGACGCTGGGCTCCTGGGTGAGGTAGCCGATGCCCCGCCGAGCGCGCAGGTGCATCGGAAGCCGGGTAATCTCCTGGCCGTCGAAATCCACGCGCCCCTCGTCCGGCCGGATCACCCCGACGATCATGTTGAAACTGGTCGTCTTGCCGGCGCCGTTGGGGCCCAGCAGTCCGACGATCTCGCCGGGATTCACATGGATGGCCACCCCGTTGACCACTCGGCGTCCGCGGTAGGCCTTCACCAAGCCCGTGACCTGCAGGAGGGACTGCGGTGGCGTGGCAGCGGCCGGAGAATCTGCGGAGGCGACGTTCACTGGGAAGACGCGGGAGGCTTCGCCGCGGCCTTGGCGGGATCCAGGGTTCCCTTGGGCAGCGCGTCGGGGCGGATGATCATCTTGAAGTTGCCGCGGGCGCCGATCTTGTCCCGGAGCCGGTCGAAGGTGATGACATCCGCGCGGAAGGAACCCTCCACGCCCTCCACCCAGGGCTGTCCGAAGGCGGGGGATCCGGTGAGGGTGACCGTGTCATTGGTGGCGGTGTACTCGGCGACAGCGGCATAGATGCGGTTGGTGCCCCCCGTGCGATTGCCGGGCAATCCGGCGGCATTGGTGCCCCGCTGCACCAGGGTCATGACCACGTCGTTGCTGGCAATGAGGCGGTCAATCTTCTGGCCGCCCGGGATCAGCAGGATGCGAAGATCGGCGCAGTCGAGATCCAGCATCCCGGGATAGCGAAACTCGACCTGGTCCCAGAAGTGATGGTTGCCGGCGCCCAGGGAGAACTCGGCACCTTCGGACTTCAGGGTGGCCTGATCGAAGGACATGTCGGCCGCGTGGATCGCGGCGGTCACGGCGACCGCTGCAAGGGTCACCGAGATTCGGGAGGGCAGGGAATGATTCATGGCGGGCTACTTGGGTGGGGAAAGCAGGGCGCCTGCGGCGCTGGCGCGCAGTTGGAACACGGCATGCACCTTGTTGGAGAGTCGGAGACTTTCGTCGTCCTGGTTCCAGTGGAAGCCCTCCCCGCGCAGGGAGAAGGCCCCGCCCACCTGGGTCAGGGTCAGCGGACCGCTGGAGGAGGCGTCTCTGCTGGTGATGTTGAGGAGGCAGACCGGGGCATCCCCCACCAAATTCGGTGTGCCATCCGCGTTGAAGGTCTCCACCTTGAATCCCTTGAGTTCAACCAGGGTGGTGGAGAGCGGACGTGGCGCCTCGACGCTGCTGAAACGGGCCACCAGGCGGTCCCCCTTCTTGAATGGGAACACGAAGGCGGCCTTGCGGGGTGCGTTGGTTCCTCCAGCCGCCGGGGCCTGGGCATCCACCTGAAACCACGGCCCGGCGAGCAGGCTGGCGGCAAGGATCCCGCAGGCCGCGGGCCGGTGGCGTCGGTTCACGGGATGACTTTCAGGGCGGAACCGGGGCTTAGGAAGCGAATTTCGCCACGGCGGCGTCCCAGTGGCCCTGGGCCTTGAGGATCAGCTCCACCACCTCGCGGACCGCACCGTGGCCTCCGGGATGCCGGCACACGTGGTGAGCGCGCTCGCGCGCCTCAGGAACGGCATCCGAAGGGACCGCGGCAAATCCCGCCCGCCGCAGCACGCCCAGATCCAGGAGGTCGTCCCCGATGAAGCTGACCTGCTCCCAGGGCAGGTTCAGTTCGCGCAGCAGAGACTCGATGACGGTGACCTTGGGCTCCGGCGACTGGCGCAGGAAATCAATCTTGAGGTCGTGCGCCCGCTCGGTGGTGGCCGGGGAGGGACGGGCGGAGATCCAGCCCACCCGGATGCCCGCCTGCTGCAGGAAGCGGAGGCTGAACCCGTCGCGAATGTGGAATCGCTTCATTTCGCCCCCGCCTCCCATCCACACGGTGCCATCGGTCAGCACGCCATCCACGTCGCAGAGGAACAGGCGAATTTTTCGGAGGCGCTCCTCCAGGCCAGGGGAATCAGACATCGCCGCGGATGGGAAACGGGCGGCCGGGGTTGATCAATCTGGAAAGGCCGGAGGATCCGGTCATGCCGACCAGGTGCGGGCGTTGTGGAACATCTGCATCCACGGGCTGTGGTCGCTGCGGTTGCCGGAGGTCCAGCTCATCAGGATGTTCCGGAACACCCGCTCCGGATGCGGCATGATCGCCGTAAAGCGTCCGTCCGGCGTGGTGACGGAGGTCAGGCCGTCCGGACTTCCATTGGGATTGTACGGATACACCTCCGTCGGGCGGCCGTGGTGGTCCACAAAGCGCGCGGCGCGGTGAACTGTTGCGGGATCGCCCCGTTGGGAGAAGTCGGCGAAGCCCTCGCCATGCGAGACGGCAATGGGGATCCGGCTGCCGGCCATGCCCCGGAAGAAGATCGAGGGACTGTCGAGAATCTCCACCAGGCTCAGCCGCGCCTCAAACTGCTCGCTCCGGTTGCGGGTGAACTTCGGCCACGCCCCGGCGCCGGGAATGATGGGGGAGAGTGCGGCCATCATCTGGCAGCCATTGCAGACTCCCAGGGCGAAGGTGTCAGGACGGGCAAAGAAGGCCTGGAACTGCTCCAGCAGGGCCGGATTGAAGCGGATGGACCGGGCCCAACCTTCGCCGGCCCCCAGGGTGTCCCCAAAGGTGAAACCACCGCAGGCCACGAAGCCGCGGAAGGTCTCCAGCCGGAGCCGTCCGGACTGCAGGTCGGTCATGTGCACGTCCACGGTTTCGAATCCTGCGGACGCCATCGCATAGCTCATCTCCAGGTGGCTGTTCACGCCCTGCTCCCGCAGGATGGCCACCCGGGGGCTCTCGCTGCGGTGCGCCGCGGGTTTCGGGGCGGCGGCGGGGGCCGTGAAGGTGAGATGCACATGCAGTCCGGGATCGTTGGGATCACCCTGGATCCGGTGTTCAGACTCCGCGCTGGCCGGATGATCCCTCAGGGTGGCGATGCGCCAGCTCACCTCGTCCCAGGCCTGATGCAGTGTCCGCAGATCGGATTCCAGCAGGACGCTCCCCGAGACGGCGACCTGCATCACGCCGGCATCGAACGGACACGCCACCGCATGCACCTGGCCTGAGAATCCGACGGCGTCCAGGACGGATTGGACGCGTGCGACATCGGCCTCCGCCACCTGCAACACGACGCCCAGTTCCTCGGAAAAGAGGGCGCGAAGGGCGTGATCCTGGCCGCCGGGGGAGGCCTTCTCCGAGGCGCGGACCAGGGAATCCAGAGTTACCGCGAGGCCCCGGTGTGATGCGAAGGCCATTTCACAAAGGCAGCTCCAGAGTCCGCCATCGCTGCGGTCGTGATACGCCAGCAGGCGGCCTTCGGCGCGGAGAGAGTTGACCGCAGCGTACAGCGACTTCAGGCGCACGGGATCGTCCAGATCGGGTGTCTCGCCGCCGAACTGACCGGTTACCTGGGCGAACAGGGAACCGCCCATGCGGTTGCGTCCGAACCCCAGGTCCACCAGCAGCAGTACGCTGGGCCCGGGCGCCAGCAGCGGGGTGAGGGCGGGCCGGACATCCGCGACGGTGGCGAAGGCGCTGACGATGAGGCTCACCGGCGCGGTGATCTGGCGAGTTGTGCCGTCGGACGTCCAACGGGTGCGCATGGACAGGCTGTCCTTGCCCACCGGCACGCTGATGCCCAGGGCCGGGCACAGTTCCAGGCCGATCGCCCTCACGGTGTCGTACAGCGCGGCGTCCTCGCCCGGTTCGCCGCAGGCCGCCATCCAGTTGCAGCTCAGCTTGACGCGGTCCAGGTCCACGGGGGCCGCGAGCAGGTTGGTCAGGGCCTCGCCTACGGCCATCCGTCCCGAGGCCGGGGCGTTCACCGAGGCCAGCGGGGTGCGTTCGCCCATGCTCATCGCCTCGCCGCGGAACCCCGAGTAGTCGGCCAGGGTGATGGCACAGTCGGCCACCGGCACCTGCCAGGGACCGACCATGGGGTCGCGCGAGGACATGCCGCCGACCGTGCGGTCGCCGATGGTGATGAGGAAGCGCTTGGAGGCCACGGTCGGATGCCGCAGCACGGCGAGCGCGGCGTCGCGCAGAAGGATGCCTTCTGTGGTGAACGGCTCCGGGGTCCAGGTCACCCGGGTGACCTCGCGTCGCATCCGGGGCGGCTTGCCCAGCAGGACCTCCATGGGCATGTCAATGGGGCGGGCGCCCCCGGATCCCTGCTCCAGGATCAGTTGAGGCTCCGCGGTGGCGCGCCCGACCACCGCGAACGGACACCGCTCGCGGTGGCAAATCTGCTCGAACAGCGGCAGGGATTCGGGCCGGACCGCCAGCACGTAGCGTTCCTGGCTCTCGTTGCACCAGATTTCCTTGGGGGCGAGCCCCGACTCCTCCAGGGGCACGGCGGACAGGTCAAACCGCGCTCCACGCTCGGCGCCGTGGACCAGTTCCGGGAAGGCGTTGGACAGGCCGCCCGCGCCCACGTCGTGAATGGAGAGGATCGGATTTGCGGTGCCCAGGGCGGCGCACTGCGTGATGACCTCGTGCGCGCGCCGCTGG
>JAFLEG010000375.1 GCA_017302195.1 Verrucomicrobiota bacterium | reverse complement strand
CACCCGGGACCTCCGAGACGAGAACCTGGCGGCCTATCCACGGACCCGCGAGGCGGTGGGCGACCAACTCTGCGAGTACTACGGCCTCATCACCCACCTGGATGAACAGGTCGGCCGCATCCTGTCCGCACTGGCCGCCTCGCCCCACGGCGACAATACGGTGGTGATCTATGCCGCCGACCATGGACTCGCCCTGGGCAGCCACGGCCTGCTCGGCAAGCAGAGCGTGTACGAGCACAGCATGCGCTGCCCGCTCATCGTGGCGGGTCCGGGCATCCCGCACGGGACCACCGCGGCCTTCACCTACCTGTTCGACATTCATCCCACCCTGCTCGACCTGGCGGGCGTGGTGCGGCCGGACGGCCTGGCGGGCGAGAACCTGCGTCCGATCTGGACCGGACAGCGCGAATCCGTGCGCGACTCGATCTTCCTCCCCTTCACCGACACCATGCGCGCGGTACGCGACCGGCGCTGGAAGCTCATCGTCTATCCCAAGATCGCCCGCCGCCAACTGTTCGATCTGGAGACCGACCCCGGGGAGATGAACGACCTGTCCGAAGATCCCCGCTTCGAGGAACCCCTTCAGGACCTCCTCCAGCGGATGGCCACCTGGCAGTCCCGCGTCGGCGACCGCCAACCCCTGCAGGGGCCCACCCCCGCCTCCGGCGTCCTGAACCTCGAAGGCTACCAGCGCAAGCCCGACCCCTGGCAGCCCGCCTGGATCGTCGAGAAGTACTTCTGAGCCGTGCCCATTGGGCAGCTCCGGCTGGGGGAGCGCACGCGCCCCAACCTTCTTGCCTCCGGCTTAGGACGCCGAAGCAATGATTCTCGGTCGTGATCTGGGTGCCGGACAAACTGGGGCAGGGGGTTGAAACGCGGTGAAAAGTTGCTGGAAGTTGGCTAGCAACTAGCCAAACCTACGCCATGCCTGTCGATCTCGCGGCGCAACGCGCCCATCTCCTTCAGCAAATGGCCGCCATCACCTCCATGGAACTGGGTAGCCTCAAGGCCGAGTTCCGCACCAACTCCAGCGGTCAAAAGACCGGCCCGTATTTCCAGCATCAGGCTTGGGAGAAGGGCGCCAACCGGACCCGGCGCGTTCCGGCCGAGGAAGCCGGCGCCTTGGAACAGGCGATTGCCAATCGGCGCCGCTTTGAGGACCTGGCCAATCAGTACATCGCTTTGAGCGTCTGCCTGACCCGAGGATCGGAGGCGCCGGAAGCTCAAAAAAAAAGACGCGCCTTCCCGTTGTGTGCTCGCTCAAGAGGAGGAGATGAGTGCGCTGATGGCCCGGTTCGCCGCCCAGAAACCCGATGGTGCCGCGGTCCAGGAACTGGAGGGCTTGGTTCGGCAGTCGGTCTTCAAGCCCGCCACCGGCATTGTGGGCGAGTTGCTCCAGCAGGCGGCCGATGCCATTGACCGAGCCTACCAACCCCGTCCGGGAGAACACCGCAAGGGACGCCATCGGCTGGAAGTCCAGTGCCTCTTCGGTTGGTTCCCCCTGGAGCGGGACTATTACTATCAACCCGGCCAGGGCGCGGGCCATCATCCGGCCGACGTCGCCCTGGGCTTGGAAGGGAGCCAGACGCCGGCCCTGGCCCGGCTGATCTGTCTGGAAGGGGCGGATGAACCGGGATTCGAGAAGGCCCAGCGGCACTTGGCGGAGACCGGGGGCATCGTGGTGGAGGCCCGGCACATCCAGCGGATGGTCCAGCGGGTGGGAGCCTGTGCCCAGCAGTGGCAGGAACGGCCCCAGCTCGCCGGGGCGGATCCGGGGGTGCCGATCCTCTATGTCAGTGCCGACGGCACCGGGGTGCCGATGCGCTCCGAGGCGTTGCAGGGGCGGCGCGGCAAACAGGCCGACGGTTCCGCCAAGACCCTGCAGGCCTATCTGGGCTGTGTCTTCACCCAGCACCACCGCGATGCGCAGGGACATCCGGTGCGGGATCCGGACTCCACCACCTATGTCTCCCGCTTCGGGAGCATCCATGAGTTTGGCCCCCTGCTCCGACGCGAGGCCTTGCGTCGCGGGATGGGCTCCAGCCGCCGGGTGGTCCTGCTCATTGACGGGGCCGGCGGCCTGCAGGCCATGGGGACGGATTGCTTCGGGGACGCCGTCCAGATCGTGGACTTCTTCCATGCCCTGGAGCATGCCGGCGCGGTGGTGGAGTCCCTGCTGGGGACCAGGGAGCATCCCGAATATCGTCCGCGGCTCAGTCGCTGGGCACGCCGGCTCCTCAAGGACGGTGTCGAAGGGTTGATCAGCCAAAGTCGCGCAGAGGCCCAGAAGCGCGGACGCAGCGCGCCCGTGGATCGGGCCCTGCACTACTTCGAGTCCAACGTGCCACGCATGCAGTACGGCACCTTCCGAGCGGCGGGATACTTCATCGGCTCCGGCGTCGTGGAGGCCGGCTGCCGCTCGGTCATCGGGTTGCGCTGCAAACAATCCGGCATGCGCTGGTCCCCTCAGGGCGCCTCCCACATCCTGGCTCTGCGTTGCGTCCATTCCAGCCGCCGCCTCGACGCCTTCTGGAAACACCGCTTCCACTCCAACGCCTCCCAATACGACTCCCTCTGTTTCCATGCGTAAGCGAATATTTTTGTCCGGCACCCTCGTGATCTAGAGATGGAGCCTCGGAATTGACATTTGCAGAGAAACGAACTGAGGATCCCCAAATATGAAATCCAGACGAGCAATCAAGATCGTCAATATAGACAAGCTGACCAGAAAGAACTTCAAGGGGGACTTCATTGTCCACATGACGGATGCTCAGTGGAAACGAGCCTGCGCTGGCGGCGCACCACCCAAGAAATCTGCGGTGCGTCAAAGCAGGGTGGAAATTGAGTTCTTTGGACTGCCGGGGACCGGTGGAGGCCTGGTGTTGGGATACTACGTCGACAAGACGGGCGCGCGGCAATCGACATTCCCCGTCGTGGACATCATCGGCGGAAAGCCCACTGTCATGTTCCTCCGACGCCAACCGGACCGCGAGGTAGGCTGCGAGACTCAAATCATCGACGGTACAGTCTCCTGTTACAAGAGTGGTTGCCGCATGAACTGCAAAAAGTTCAACAAGAAAGGTTCTACGGCACAGATGTGCCTATGCTCCGAACTCGCGGAGTACTGAGTCGGGTTACCGGATCGGGATCCGTTGAACTCTCTCGCGGCTTTTAAAGATGCCCCCAGAACGAGCGACGTCGCACGAAGCTCCCCGGGAATCTTGATTCGGCCATCGAACCGACCCGACACGTTCTTCACCAATGTCGTTCGCGAGGCGTGGCAAGCGCGGGGGTGGAATTGGATGAATCTCCAAGCCCATCGAACCGCCCCAGGACCGTCCCGCGCACGACCTCCGACGTCGAACTGGAGTCCCGTCCGCATCACCAACGGAATGCATGGCTCCCCATGCCGCGATCCCGCAGTGACATGAGTTGACAGCAGTCTCGTGTGCTACAGGGTGTCGCACATGAAGACGGCTACGGTGCGTGAGTTGCGCAATCACTACTCCAAGGTCCTGAAGTGGGTTTCCCTGGGAGAGGAGGTCGAGGTGACGCGTCGGGGACGGGTTGTGGCCCGAGTCGTTCCAGCCCCGGCGCCGAAAGGGTCCCCAGTGGACTGGTCGCAAAGCGCCGCGTTCAACCGCCGGGCGTGGTCCACGACGCTGACGGCAGTCGAAAGCTCGAACCTCCTGGCCGAGAGCCAGGGCTCCTGAGATGACGGTCTCGGTGGCGGATACGAGCTTCCTGTTTTCGTTGTACGGGAATGACGCCCACACGGCGAAGGCGCGAGGCTGGGTACGGCAGAGCCGGATGCCAGTCACGGTGAGTGTTCTCGGTCGCTACGAGTTTCAGAATGCGATTCGGTTTGCCGCCTTCCGCAAGGTGATCTTTCCAGCCGATGCCCTGGCGTCCCTGACCGCCTTCGAGTCGGACCTGAGAGACGGCCATCTGGAACTGGCCGCCTGCGACCTGGCGTCGGTGGTGGCCGACGCGACGCGCCTGTCCGAACGGCATACCCTGACCGGCGGGCATCGCTCCTTCGATGTTCTGCACGTGGCTGCAGCGAGACTGCTCAAGGCGACAACCCTACTCTCGTTCGATGCCAACCAGCGAGAACTCGCCGCCGTCGTGCGCCTGAACGTCGGTCCCTAGCAGAAATGGCTGGAGATTCGGGTCCACCGCCTGCTGGACCGCGCCCCCCTTCGACTGCTGCGCCTTTCCCTGGTTCTCCGCGCCTCTGAGGTGCCATCCCTCCGCGGTTTACACAATGGCTGCGGCTCAGAGTGTGAAGGGGACGTTGCATTTCGCGGCGAGGCGTTCTGCATCCGTTGGAACTCCCCGGGGCAGCCAGTGGCGCAGGTCGGCACTCCGCGCGATCAGGGCCTCCAGCGAGACGGTGGGCGCCGCCGGTTGGAAGTCGGGATCCACCGGGAAGCTCAGCCCCTCCTCAGGTCGGCCCACCGGAGTCGCTGCGTGCTGAACGCCGGAGGAAGGTCTCGTAGAGTTATGGGTTTCCATAACGCAGAAACAGGGTTCGATAGTGGTCCGCATCGAGCGGAACGCGATTCCGACGCACCAGTTCTTCCACGTCCTGGGCGTCTTTGCCAGTGCGATGGGGACGCGCCTGTCGGAGGACATGGAGTTTCAGGGCGAGCAGGTGATCGAGGCTGACCACGCGGCCGGAGATCCCGTCAAGCGTGACCACGCCCGCGGCGCCATCCATGCGGTCGAAGGTTTCCTCGTTCACGATCATGAGGTCGAGTCCGTCCCCGCCGTCCCCCTGGCTGAACTGGATGAATCCCGCCTGCTCCGTTCACGGATGAACTTGACGCGGCAAGGGCGCTTCAAGGGACAGGACATCCGTCGTTCAGACTCGGAGGATTGGGTCGCGATGCGGGCCACCCGTGCATCTCGAAGTTGTTGGCGGCGTTTCCAGCATGCGGGCTTCCAGCAGGGAGAGGCTCACACGGAGGCCACGGAGGGCACAGAGGGAAGGCCGTTGTTATGGAGGGACGAGCGTTGCGAGTCCCTGATCCGTCCGGCGCGCACGTGAAGTCGCAGCGGGGAACGTGGGAAGCGCCAGGCGCCGGGGCTTCCCGCGATACGCGGTGGGGGCGGCCCGGGGGCGAGACGGATACCCTGGGGACTTGGGCGCCTCGTCCCTCCGGGGGAGCGAGTATTCCTACTCCCTCAACTTCCGTAGGACCGCGGACGCGGCGAATCGGATCGGGTCCACGCAAGCAACTCCAGCCTGCCAGGAGAAGAATCTCCTCTGTGACCTCTGCGC
>JAFLEG010000374.1 GCA_017302195.1 Verrucomicrobiota bacterium | reverse complement strand
TGCTGCGACCACCACCGACGCCAACCAGGCCGCCGACCGGTTTACCGCGTACTTTCAGGAGTTGATCAGCTCCCGTCGTCGCCAACCGCGCGAGGACCTGGTGACGGACTTCGTGCGTGCCGCTGCCACGCATCCGGAATTGTTCACCGACGGGGACCTGATCAGCCTCTTCATTGCCGTGTTTGCCGCCGGACACGGACCCGGGATCGCCCTGCTCGCCAATACCGTGCTGGCCCTGCTGCGGCATCCGGCGGAACTGCAGCACCTGCGCGAGCATCCGGAATGGACTCCTTCGGCGGTGGAAGAGGGGCTGCGGTACGATCCGCCGACCCAGGCTCCCAATCCGGTGGCGGCGGTCGCCGATGTGGAAATCGGCGGGAAGACCATTCGCAGGGGACAGGTGGTCTCGGTGATCCTGGCCGCGGCGAACCGGGATCCCGAGGTGTTCCCTGATCCCGACCGGTTCGACATCACGCGGCATCCCAACCGTCACCTGGCGTTCAGCGGCGGGGAGCACTTCTGCCTGGGATCCGTCCTGGCGCGGCTGGAGGGGCAGGTGGCACTGGCAGCCCTGGTTCGGAACTTTCCGGACCTGAGGCTGGGGTGCGACGACTCCGAGCTGCGATGGATTCCCCATGACCGGTTCCGGACGCTGGCACGTCTCCCGGTGCACCATTGAGCGAGCGAAGGCCGGCTCGGTGGTTCCGGTGTGACATGCCATCGGATGCCCTGCGGGGTCCTGGCGGGAGGTGGGGCGGAACACGGCACGGTCACCCGGTCCGAACCATTCCTCTGAACTCGACAAGGGGGTGCCGTTTGGCACAGCGTGCCGTCCATGCCCCCGTCACCGGACACTCCGGAGGTCTCGCTGGAGTCCCTGCTGCGGGCGCTGATCGAGAATTCGGGCTCCGACCTGCACCTGCAGTCGGGCGAGGTGCCCATGGGACGGTTTCAGGGGGTGCTGGGGCGTTTCGAGCTGCCGCCACTGGAGGATCCACAGGTGCTCGGGCTGGCCAGGGAGGTGCTTCGCGATCCCGCCAAGGTCGCGGCGTTTGAGTCCTCCCATGACTGCGACGCCGCCTTTGCCATCGAGGGCTTGGGACGCTTCCGCGCCAACCTGTTCTTCCAGCGAGGCCGCCCCGGGATGGTTCTGCGGGTCATCGGCACCCGCATCCTCACCCTGGAGGAACTGGATCTGCCGCCCGTGCTCCAGACCATCGCCGCCGCCAATGACGGGCTGGTTCTGGTGACCGGCGCGACCGGCAGCGGCAAGTCCACCACGCTGGCCGCCATGCTGGATCATCTGAACAGCACGGACGCACGCCACATCATGACCCTCGAAGACCCCATCGAGTTCGTGCATCCCAACAAGCGCTCGCTGGTGAACCAGCGGGAGATCGGCATGGACACCGAGTCGTTCGCGTCCGGATTGAAGCATGTCCTCCGCCAGGATCCCGACGTCATCCTGATCGGGGAGATGCGGGACCAGGAGTCGGCCGCCGTGGCGCTGACGGCGGCCGAGACGGGGCATCTGGTGTTCGGGACGCTCCACACGCAGGACGCCGCGGAGTCGCTCGAGCGGATGATCAACCTCTTCCCGACCGACCGGGGGCATCAGATCCGGACCCAGCTTTCCCTCGGACTCCGCGCCATCGTCTGCCAGCGGCTGCTGGCCAGGACGGGCGGCGGACGCATCGCGGCGGTGGAGGTGCTGATCAACACCCCGCGCATCCGCAAGCTCATCCTCGAAGGCGATACCCCCAAGATTCCGGGTGCCATCCAGGCCGGACGCACGGAGGGCCTCCAGACCTTCAACCAGGCGCTCACCGACCTGGTGAAGGCCGGCAAGGCGAGCGAAGAGGAGGCCCTGGCCACGTCCCCAAAACCCGAGGAGCTGCGCATGAACCTCAAGGGCATCTTCTCCGGAACCTCGGGCCTGTAGCGGATCCTGTCGCCCACCCTCCCCATGGACCTCGCCGAACTGCTCCAGTACGCCGTCCAGTACCACGCCTCCGACCTCCACCTGACCACCGGGCGTCCGCCCATGGTGCGCATTTCCGGACGGCTCATTCCCAGCGGATACGAAACCGTCCTGACCGGGGAGGACACCAAGACACTCATCTACAGCATTCTGACGGATGATCAGAAGGCCAAGTTTGAAGAGGATCACGAGCTGGATTTTTCCATCGGCATCCCGGGCATCTCGCGGTTCCGGGTGAACGTCTTCCAGCAGCGGGGTTCGGTGGCGGGCGTGTTTCGCACCATCGGCGAGCACATTCCCACGACCGGCGAACTGGGCCTTTCGGAGGCCGTCTGTCAGCTCGCGCTGCTTCCCCGGGGACTGGTGGTGGTGACGGGTCCCACCGGCAGCGGCAAGTCCACGACGCTTGCCTCTCTGCTCCAGCTCATCAACGGGGAGAAGGAGGGGCACATCGTCACCATCGAGGATCCCATCGAGTTCGTGCATCCCCATAACCGCTGCACGGTCAATCAGCGGGAGCTGGGAACCGACACCTACTCCTTTCCACGCGCCCTGAAGGCGGTGCTGCGTGAGGATCCCAACATCGTGCTGGTCGGCGAAATGCGCGACCTGGAGACCATCGCCGCGGCGCTCACCCTGGCGGAGACCGGCCACCTGGTGCTGTCCACACTCCACACCCAGGACGCCGCGCACACGGTGGACCGGATCATTGACGTCTTCCCGCCCTACCAGCAGGAGCAGATCCGCGTGATGCTGGCCGCCAGCCTGAAGGGGGTGGTCTCCCAGATCCTGCTGCCGCTGGCCGACGGGTCGGGACGGGTGGCCGCGCGCGAGGTCATGGTGGTCACCGCCGGCCTTGCCGCGATCATCCGCGAGGGGAAGACGCATCAAATCTATTCCGCCATCCAGACCGGCGGCCGGGAGGGCATGTGCACCATGGAGCAGTCCCTGGCCACGCTGGTGAAGGACGGCCAGGTGGCGGTGGAGGACGCCCTCGCCAAGGCGAACTATCCGGAGGAATTCCGCAATCTGGCGCGCCTGACCTGAACGCCCCCTTGGACTCCACGCCCATGGATGCCACCCAGCTCCGCTCCATCCAGGTCTTCGCGACGCTTGACGATGCCGTGCGGGCCGAGCTCGCGCAGGTGGTCGAGGAACGGCGGCTGGAGGCGGGCGAGCAGGTCTTTGCCGAAGGCGACCCCGGGGACACCCTGTTCGCCATCGCGGACGGCATGATCCGGATCGAGAAGCAGATTGCGGCCGGGGAGACGGCGGCCAAGACCCTGTCGCTGCTGACCCGGGGCGAACTGTTCGGGGAGATGTCGGTGATTGACAGCCGTCCGCGGTCGGCATCGGCGGTGGCGGCGGAGCCCACGCGCCTCGTGTGTGTCTCCCGGACCGCGTTCGAGGCACTGCTGGCGCGCAATCCCCAATGCGCGGTGGGTCTGCTGTTCAGCGTGATGCGTGCGATGAACGAGCGGGTTCGCCGGCTGAATTCCAGCGTGGTGGCCTACGACGAGGTGGGACATGCCATCGGCGTGAGCGAACGGCTGGGACCGCTGCTCGATCAGGTGCTTCGCCAGCTTCAGACGGCCACCGGCGCCGACCGGGGCCTGATCTTCCTCAAGTCCGAGTTTCGCGGGGAACAGGAGCCGCGAAGCACGATGGGCATCCCGCTGGGCGACGTGCCGGCGGAGCGTGCCGATGACCCGGCAAGCCTGGCGGCCCGCGTGGCGGCTCAGGCGCACGGCTGGTTGATCGGCGACCGTTCCGCGGATCCGCGCTGTAGCGGCCTGGAGCGGCGCTCCTGGGAAACGTCAGCCCTGCTGCTGGCGCCGATCACGGTGGCGTCGGGCGGTCTGGGGGTGGTGGTCCTGGGGCATCCGGAACCGGGCCGGTTTGACGTCAATCACCTCAATCTGGCGGAGGGCATTGCCCGTCAGACCGCCCAGGCGATTCTCAATCTCCGGCACCGCGAGGAACAGCAGTCCCGGGCCCGCCTCGGACTCCAGTTCGTGAAGTTCTGACCGGCCTGGCGCGGGCGGAATGGTTTGCCGTGTGGCAGCCCGGAGGCTGTGGAGTGCGGCGGCGCAGCGAAGCGGAGACGCCGCTTTGCCACGACGGGCAAGCTGCGGACCGGGCATTCATTTCCCTGCTCGCGCGCCCGTCACCTCCCACGCCAAGGCGGTGTCGAGCCACCGCAGTCCCAAGGCGCGCCGCGCGTCACGCCGCCGCGGAGGCGGCGAGCTCCTCCTCGACCCGCACGATCTCCTCGATCTGGGTGAGAAACCAGCGGTCAATCTTGGTGAACTGGAAAATGTCCTCCACGGTCAGGCCCGCCCGGAAGGCGTGCCGGATGAAGAAGATGCGCTCGGCGTTGGGCACGCTGAGCTTCCGGGTGATGACGTCGCGCGGCAGCACGTCGCGGTCGCCGAACAGTTCGGCGCCGAGGCGCCACGGCTTGCCGTCACCGCCCAGGCCGCTGCGGCCGATTTCCAGCGAGCGGAGGCACTTCTGCAGGGATTCCTTGAACGTGCGCCCGATGGCCATGGCCTCGCCCACGCTCTTCATCTGGGTGGTGAGCGTGGGGTCGGCCTGCGGGAATTTCTCGAAGGCGAAGCGCGGGATCTTGGTGACCACGTAGTCAATCGTGGGCTCGAAACTGGCCGGCGTCTCCCGGGTGATGTCGTTGCGGATCTCGTCCAGCAGGTAGCCCACTGCCAGCTTGGCCGCGATCTTGGCGATGGGGAATCCGGTGGCCTTGGACGCCAGCGCCGAGCTGCGGCTCACGCGCGGGTTCATCTCGATGATGACCATGCGTCCGGTGTCGGGGCTGACCCCGAACTGGATGTTGGAGCCGCCGGTCTCGACGCCCACCGCGCGGATCACGGCGAAGCTCTGGTCGCGCATGATCTGGTACTCTTTGTCGGTCAGCGTCTGGATCGGGGCGACAGTGATGGAGTCGCCGGTGTGCACGCCCATCGGGTCGAAGTTCTCGATGGAACAGATGATCACGCAGTTGTCGGCCCGGTCCCGCATGACCTCCATCTCGTATTCCTTCCAGCCGACGAGCGATTCCTCCACCAGGATCTCGCTGACCGGGGAGAGGTCCATGCCGCGCTTGGCGATCTCCTCAAACTCATCCCGGTTGTAGGCGATGCCGCCGCCGGTGCCGCCGAGGGTGTAGGCCGGCCGGATGATGAGCGGGAAGCGTCCGATGCGGTCGGCGATCCCCCAGGCTTCCGCCATGGTGTGGGCGGTGCCGGAGGTGGGGACGTCCAGGCCGATGCTGAGCATCAGGTCCTTGAAGATC
>JAFLEG010000373.1 GCA_017302195.1 Verrucomicrobiota bacterium | reverse complement strand
CCTTGGTCTCGGGATCGGCCATGAACAGTTGGATGACATCCAGGTGCGAGGTGCCATTGACCGGATCGCCGCCGATGCCCACGCAGGTGCTCTGGCCGACGCCGCGCACGGTGAGCTGATAGACCGCCTCGTAGGTCAGGGTGCCGGAACGGCTCACCACGCCGATCGGGCCGCGCTTGTGGATGTAGCCCGGGGCAATGCCGATGCGGCAGCCCCCGTGGCTGTCCTTGCCCTCGGCCGGGGTGACGATGCCCGGGCAATTGGGTCCGATCAGCCGCGTCCTCGATCCCTGCATGGCCCGCTTGGCGCGCACCATGTCATTGACCGGGATGCCCTCGGTGATGGCCACCACCAGATCCAGTCCGGCGTCCACGCCCTCCAGGATGGCGTCCGCGGCGAACGGCGGCGGCACAAACACCGCGCTGGCGGTGGCGCCGGTCTGCCGGACCGCCTCGGCGACGGTGTCGAAGATGGGCACCCGCGCGCCGCCGTGTTCGAACACCTGGCCGCCCTTGCCCGGGGTCACGCCGGCGACGACCTGGGTGCCGTAATCCAGCGAAAGCTGGGCATGCCGTGCCCCGAAGGAGCCGGTGATGCCCTGGACGAGAACCTTGGTCTGCGGAGTGACAAGAATGGACATGGGCGAGAGTCAGTGGTCAGTGGTCCTTGGATTTCAAGGACCGGAGCCGGGGGCTCAGTGATGGTTGGGATTGCGTTTGTGGATGCAGAGGGCGTTGCCGTCGGGATCGAGAATGAAGGCCATGCGGCACACCGGCGTGGGAAAGCGTTCCATCTTGGCAATCAGGCGCCCACGGCGCCCACCACCTTGCGGGCGGCGTCGGCCATGGAATCTCCGGTGATCAGGGTCAGACCCGATCCCGCCAGCGTCGTCTTGCCAGCCGCGACGTTGTTGCCTTCCAGACGCACCACCAGTGGCAGCTTCAGGCCAGTCTCCTTCACCGCCTCCACGATGCCGGTGGCGATGACGTTGCAGTCCATGATGCCGCCAAAGATGTTCACCAGGATGCCCTTCACCGAAGGATCGCTCAAAATGATCCGGAAGGCCGCGGAGACCTGGTCCTTGGAGGCGCCGCCGCCGACATCCAGGAAGTTCGCGGGACGCCCGCCGAAATGCTGGATGATGTCCATGGTGGACATCGCCAGGCCGGCGCCGTTGACCAGGCAGGCGATGTTGCCGTCGAGCTTGATGTAGTTGAGGCTGAACTTGCTGGCCTCCACCTCCAGCGGCGACTCCTCCGCCAGGTCGCGCATGGCCACGATGTCCGCATGGCGGTACAGGGCGTTGTCATCGAGCCCGATCTTGGCGTCCACGCAGACGATGGACTGCTTCCCCTCGGGGGTCTCCACGATGGCCAGCGGATTGATCTCGACCATGGAGGCGTCGCATTCCCACCAGGTCTTGTACACGCCGGCGATGAGCTTGCAGGCCGGGTTGAACACCTCGCCCTTCAGCCCCAGCGCCGCCGCGATCTTGCGCGCCTGATAGGGCATCAGGCCGACGGCGGGATCCACATGCTCCCGGACGATCTTCTCCGGGCTGTGGGCGGCGACCTCCTCGATGTCCATGCCGCCCTCGGTGCTGGCCATGATGAGCGGACGCGAATTCGCCCGGTCGAGCAGGACGGCGAGGTAGAACTCCTTGAGAATCTTCTCCGCGGCCGCGACCAGCACCGTGCCGACCACCCGGCCCTCGGGTCCGGTCTGCTTGGTCACCAGCGTCTTCCCCAGCATGTTGCCGGCGACCTCGGTGGCCTCAGCGGCCGACTTCACCAGCTTCACGCCGCCCTGGAACCCGTGGGTGAACGTGCCCTTGCCCCGGCCGCCGGCATGGATCTGGGATTTGATCACCAGCAGCTTCTGACCCGCGGCGAACAGTTTTTCAGCGATGGCGGTCACCTCGGCCACGGTGCGGCAGGGCTCGCCGGGGGGCACGGCGACGCCGTATTGCTTGAGCAGTTGTTTCGCCTGGTACTCGTGGATGTTCATGAAGATCAGTGCAGCTCGTCGAGAGAGGACATCACCGAAAGCCCCGGGATGTCGAGAAAGTGCGCATCGAAGGTGAGGACCGCCGCCTCGATCCGCCGCGCGCAGGCGGCGATGATCAGATCCTGGGCCGGCAGGGTGATGCCCCGTGCGCCCAGGGTTCGCGCCTCGCGGGTGGCCTCCTCCCAGAGCCGGTTATCGGTGGGCACGTGGATCATCACGTCCAGAAAGCCCTCCACGGCGCGATAGACGGCCGGACGCGCCACGCCCCGCAGCACCTCCAGGCGCACCATGCCGCAGGTGGCCAGATCCAGCGTGCGGGCGCGCCCGACCAGTTCCCGGACCGGATCCCGCCCCTCGCGCAGCAGCCCGATCCAGACGCTGCTGTCAACGAGCGCGACGGCGGCCATGGGGCTTGGGATCTGCAGGGATCACCGGAGCGGCCGCCGGACCGCCCGCGCCGTATCGGCTGGCCATCAGATCATAGGATGGGTCAAGGGATTCCCGGAGCTCACCGGGGGTGAAGCCGAGGCCCCGGTCGGCGTAGCTCTTGAGTTTGTGCCGCCGCTCGAGCTCCCCGAGGGCCAGGGCCACGGCGGCGGTCTTGCTTTCGCAGCCGTAAATGGCTGTGACCCGGTCGAGCAACGCCTCGTCAATGTGCAGCGTCATCTTCATGCCATACACAGTATGGCAACCCGGGCCTCCTGCAACGGGTATTTCCGGGCCGCCCTTGCAGACCGTGCACTCCCAAGTTGTCGGTGGCGTTTCCGGTACGCGGGCTCAAGCGAGGAAAGGTTCACACAGAGGCCACGGAGGGCACAGAGGGACGAGCTTTGCGAGTCCCTCAGCTTGGCCGCAGGACCGCGGAATGGCGGTCAAGACCACGGGAGGCCTTGGCGGGTCCGGCGTTGCCAAGCCGTCATCGGGGACCGCGGCTGCGGCGAATCGGATCGGGTCCACGCAGCAACTCCACCCTGCCAGGAGACGCATCTCCTCTGTGGCCTCGGCGCCCTCTGTGTGTGCCCTCTCCGGTTCTCCCTCAGGCCCACTCGGCCGACAACTTCGGGATGCACCGCCCTGCAGACTACTCCAGGGTGAACTGGGCCTGGACCACCGAGTGGATGCTCTTTTCGAGGGTGGTCGTGTCGTTCATGCCGTCCCAGCTCGATTCGTTCGAGTGCAGGGGGGTGATTTGGAACACGCCCATGCGCGCGGACCGGAGCTCCTTCACTCGGCGTCCGCCCTCGGACGCGATCTGGTCGGCGCGCAGGCGGGCGTCCCGGGTGGCCTCGGCGAGCATCTCGATCTTCGCGTCGGCGGCCCGGGTGTACATGAACTGGGGCGCAAGCGGGACGAAGGGGACTCCCTCCTCCAGAAGGCTCATACAGGCGCGGTCGAGCGAGAGCGTGCGGTCCACCTCGTTGGAGCGGATCTCGACGGTCTGCGAGAGCCGGTATCCGGTGGTCGGCGCATCCCCGTCGTCGTTCGGGCCGCGCCTTCGCAACGGGCTGATGTCCACGGAGGAGATCACCCCGTTGGTGACCGACTGACGTTCCAGGAAGCCCTCCACACGGGCCCGATGCCCCTTTAGGAGCTGCTGTGCCTCCAGAAGCGCGGGCGCCTCGGCGGTGAAGGCCGCCCGCCAGACGATGAGATCGGAGCGCACCGTCCTGCGGGAGGCTCCGGTGACGGACACCGTGCCCGGCTCGGAGATCTTCAGCCACGCGCGCGTCACAACCCGTGCCGAGAGAACCAGGCCGGCGGCCAGGAGGAGACCGGCCACAGTCCCGAACAACTGGGCCCGGAAGGCGGGCTTCACGCAGGCGGCCTCAGCGTTGGGCGAGCGGCACGACCTTGAGCCCCACCGGACCGGTATAGACCGACTGGGGACGGATCAGGCGGTTGTCGGCGAGCTGTTCCAGGACGTGGGCGGTCCAGCCGCTGGTACGCGCGATGGCGAAGAGCGGGGTGAAGAGGTCGGTGGGAATGCCCAGGCTGAAGTACACCGTGGCGCTGTAGAAATCCACGTTGGCGTGGAGGTTCTTCTTTTCCAGCATCAGCGCGGCGATGCGGTCCGACATCTGGATCCATTTCGGATCGCCCAGCTTTGCGGAGAGGATCTGGGCCATGCGCTTCAGGTGCGGGGCGCGCGGGTCGAGCACCTTGTACACCCGGTGGCCAATGCCCATGATCTTGCGCTTCTGGGCCAGGCACTCGGCGACGTAGGCGTCCACCTTGTCCAGGGAGCCGATCTCCTGAAGCATCTTGATCACGCCCTCATTGGCGCCGCCATGGAGCGGCCCCTTCAGGGTGCCGATGGCGGTGGTGATGGCCGAGTACATGTCGCTCAGCGTGGCGATGGTCACCCGGGCGCTGAAGGTGGAGGCATTCATGCCGTGGTCGGCATGAAGGACGTAGCACATGTCCATGGTGCTCTCCTTCTCCGCCGACGGCTTCTCGCCATCCATCATGTAGAGGAAGTTGGCCGCCTCGCCGAGGGTGGGATCCGGATGCACCAGTGTCTTGCCCTGGCGCGCGCGGTGGAAATAGGCGGTCACCACGGGGATCTGCGCGATCAACCGGAGCGCCTTGCGCCGCTGGGCGTCCATGGTGTCGTCATCGGCGATGGTGTCGTAGCAGCCCAGCGCGCTCACCCCGGTGCGCAGTGCGTGCATGGGCGGACAGTCCGGCGGCAATTTCACCAGCAGGTCAATGACCCCCTGGGGCAGCTCCCGGTAGCCGGCGAGCACCGCCTTGAAGTCGGCCAGTTCCCGGGCATTGGGCAGATGGTTGTGATGCAGCAAATGCACCACCTCCTCGTAGGTCACCCGGCCGGCCAGCTCGTCAATGTCATAGCCACAGTAGATCAGCTTGCCGACATCCCCGCGCACGTCACTCAGCCGGGTATGGGCGGCAATCACGCCTTCCAGTCCCTTGGAGACGGCGGAGGGATTGGCGGGAACGGCGGGGGCGGTTTCGGCGGTGCTCATCAGGAAAACGGGTCAAATCACTTCTAGCGTAGGCGCAGTCTGTTCCCAAGGCGGAACGCGTCAACGGATTTCCCGGGAATTGCCCGCAAAAGCCCTGCTTTTTGAACCCGGGCGACCGGCTTATCCCGGGGATGCCACATCGAACGGAAGGTTCAGTGAGACCCGGACGCCGCCGTCGGCGCCGGGTTCCAGGCGCAGGGATGCCGCCCCTCCGTAGAGATGCTCAAGCCGCTTCCGGCAGTTGGTGAGGCCGATTCAG
>JAFLEG010000372.1 GCA_017302195.1 Verrucomicrobiota bacterium | reverse complement strand
ACCACCCAGGAGTCGGCGAGCCGGTTGCTGAACCCGACGAAGCCGATGTTCTCCAGCCCCCAGTACACCGTGTCCCGGGGGGGATCCACGATCAGCGTGCCGTGGGCGCCCTTGATGAAGGGCTGGGTCTCGATGGGCAGCGGCAGCACGCCCGGCACCGCAACAAACGTCCAGAATCCCTGCCCGCTGGTGGCGGCCCCGGCGGGCGCGGAAGCCCCGGGCGCGCGCACGGGTCCGCGGGTCTCCACCTGCACCGGGAGCGCCAATGGCGACGGTCCGGCCGCGGTGGCCGCATTGGGGGCCGGCTGATGCGCCTCCAGGACAGGCAGGAGGATCAGGGAGGCCAGGGCGCCCGCAGCGGCGGCCTGAAGTCGTGTGGAATTGATTGGCATGCTGGCGGGCAGGATTTCAACGCCCCGCCGTGAAGGAAAGCCGAAGTTCACGCGGCCTCGCGGGTGGGCAGGCGATGACGGAACGCCGAGGGCGATTCCCCGACCACCTTGCGGAACACGCGGTTGAAATGGGTCAAGGTCTGGAACCCCACCTCATAGGCCACCTCGGTGATGCGCACATTGGGATTGAGCAGCAGGTTCTTGGCGCGTTCGATCCGCACCCGGGAGAGGTAGTCGGTGAACTTCAGCCCGGTCGCCTTCTTGAAGACCTTGCAGAAGTAGAAGGAGCTCATGTTCACCGCCCGGGAGACATCCCCGAGGGAGATCGCCTCGGCCTGATGGTCGGCAATGAACTGCCGGGCCCGGGTGACGGCCGGCGGCTCGGCGTGGCGCTCGCGGACCATCAACTGGTTGCCGATGATGGCGAGGTGCTGGGCGAAGATCCCCAGGAGCCGCACGGCGGCCTCATACTGGGTCGGGTCCAGCACCTGGGAATGGAACCAGGCCTCCTCCAGCTTGGAGAGATCGGTCTTGAGCCCCCAGTCCATGATCTGGCGGGCCACGCGGGTGAAGCGCTGGGGATCCGGGGAGGCCCCCACGAACGCCTGCCCGGTCTGCAGATAGCCCACCAGGGCCTCGCCGAAGCGGAGGGGGATGGCGGTATCAGTCAGGCCGGCAAAGCAGGTGACGTTTCGCGGCTCGGGGGCCTCCGTGCCGGTGAGCTGGTCCTGCACCTGCAGGCAGGCGGCGCAGGTCCGGCTGGTCTTCGCCATGAGGGCACAGAAGGGGTTTTCTCGCGGATTCCCCTTCTGCACCGGATGCCAGGCCTCCACCGGGCGCAGCGCAAGCGGCAGCCCCGTCGCCTCGCTGAAGGCCTTCTGGTAGTCCTCAAAAATGCGGGACCGGGACAGCTCCTCGAGCAGTTGCCGGTGCTCCGGATCGTTCATGCGAGACCATCTTGAGGGGTTGCCGGTGCCCGGCAAGCGCGGGATTGGTCCGGAGTGGCCCTGGAAACCCGACAGGAAACGGTTCCCCCCGAATTCCGGCTGTGGTTATCCTCGCCGCCCATGGCATTTACCACCCTGGGGCTCGCGGCCCCCATCATCGAGGGCGTGCGGGCGATGGGCTACTCCGAGCCCACGCCGATTCAGTTGCGCGCCATCCCGCTGATCCTGAGCGGGCAGGATGTGATCGGAAGCGCCCAGACGGGCACCGGCAAGACCGCGGCCTTTGCGCTGCCGATCCTCTCCAAGCTGGGCGCCCACGCAGCCGCCGGCCCGCGGGTGCTGGTGCTGGAGCCCACGCGGGAGTTGGCCGCGCAGGTGGAGACCTCCTTTCGGGACCTGTCCCGGTTCACCGACCTGCGGGTGGCCGTGGTCTATGGCGGGGTGGGGTATGGCGAGCAGACCGACCAGTTGCGTCGCGGGCTCGACGTGCTGGTGGCCACCCCGGGACGCCTGCTGGACCACATGCAGCGCGGGGCCGCCCGATTGGACCGGGTGGAGTACCTGGTGCTCGACGAGGCGGACCGGATGCTCGACATGGGGTTCCTGCCGGACGTGAAGCGCATCGTCGAACGCGTGCCGAAGGCGCGCCAGACCTGCCTGTTTTCCGCCACCGTGCCTCCCGACATTGCCTCGCTGATCAAGTGGGCGATGAATCAGCCGGAGGTGGTCGAGATCGGATCCCGCCGGTCGCCCGCCGAAACCGTCAAGCATGTCATCTACCCGGTGGAGGATGAGCAGAAGTCGGATCTGCTGCTCTCGCTGCTGGACCAGATGAACTGGGAGTCGGTGATTGTCTTCTGCCGCACCCGCCACCGTGCGGACCGCATCGGGACCTTCCTGCGCAAGCACGACCACGCGGTGGCCATCCTGCATTCCGACCGCACCCAGCGGGAGCGCGAGGACGCCCTCAAGGGATTCCGCGACGGGCGCTTTGACGTGCTGGTGGCGACCGACATCGCGGCGCGCGGGCTCGACGTGGCGGACGTAAGCCATGTGATCAACTACGACGTGCCCACGCACCCGGAGGATTACGTCCACCGCATCGGCCGCACCGGCCGGGCCAACACCACCGGCGATGCCTTCACCCTCATGTGCGTGGCGGACCGGCGGCATGTCGCCGACATCGAGCGCTTCATCGGGCACCGCATCGAGCAGGTGGTGCTCGACGGGTTTGCCTACGAGAAGTCGGTGCTCTTCACCGAGTCGGGCAAGCCGCGTCCCACCAAGAAGATTCTCGGCGTCTTCAACCGCAGCGGTCGCACCTTCCGCCCCCGCCGGCGCTGACCGGGCCGTGACCGCAGTGGGGTCAGGGGCCCGACGCGGACCGCTGCACCTGGTAAAAGTCCCCGGCGACTCCATCCCGCAGCAGATCCTGCAGCACGCTCCGGAGATGCTTGTGCATCGCATTGGACGCGCCCTTGTGTCCGGACCGGTGGCTTCCCGGGTGCTGTCGGACGGTGGTTGCGATCACGCTCTCCTCCCGCCCGAATTTCCAGTGGGTCTGCGTCAGGAACTCCTGGGCCTTGATGCGCGCGTCCTCCTTGACGTCCCCCAGGACCCAGACCGTGGCGTTGGCATACTGCAGGTCCGCGGTGGCACCCTGCCCCCGGTCGGGCACCACGCGGAAGTTGAAGCAAAAGCATTTCACAAGGATAAAGATCGGCGCGCTCTTCCCACGACGCAATGGGTGCCCTGCGGTCGCCGGAGCGGACGCCCGGATTGCCTGCACGAAGCATGCCGCGGCGACCGCAGGCGCCGAAATCGCTGGCATGCCAGGGGCCAGGTTGGCGGGAAACGGAGGGAGTCGGCGGACGAAGCATTGACCTGTCTCAAGGATTCCCGGGCGCGGGAACGGCTTCATGACATCATGGCGACAGGGTGGGCATCGGTACTCACATGGCTCCTCCTGGCCTGCATTGTTGCCTCCGGGTGCGGGCCCGACGCGGGGTCGGCGGCAACGCAGGGCAGGCGGGCGGGCCCTGGGCATGCCGTCGTACCGGACCGGCAGATGGAACAGGAGGCGCAGGGGCGCTTCGTGTTTGAGAGGCAGTGTGCGGTGTGCCATGGCCGCTGGGGCGACGGGCATGGCGGGATGGCCGTGGGCATGGTGCCCCGGCCCAGCAACCTGGCCCGGGCGCGGTTCCAGTTCCGGTCCACCCCCCAATGCCGTCGTTTGGTAGGACGTTGAGCGACTTGGACCGGTGGGATCTGGTCAGTCATCTGCTAACGCTTACCGGGGCGTCCCAGCCGGATGCCCGTTGATCCGGCGTTCCCCGCCCCGGAGTGCCGGTTTTTCCGTCCCGGTACCGTATCCCCAGGAAGGGGGAATCTACCCAGTCCCCAATGTGCTCGCTGCTTCCCGGAGGGTTCCATTGAACCAATTCTGCCCCAGACTCTCTCGCCTGGTTGAAGCCGTGTGTCGGATCTGCGGCGACCGCGGTGGATTGGAACGGGTGCTGCTGGAACTGGGGCGCCGCGGGCGCTACCGGAGCCTGGTGGAGTTGGCGACCGCCGGGGGCTGGCAGGGCGCTGAACTCGCCGGGCTGCTGGCGGCGGCCCTGGACGCCGCCGATCCCGAGGTGCGTGGCGGGGCGCTGCGACTGCTCGAGACGTCTCCCCATCCGGCGCCGGCGGTGGTGAGCCGGGTGGTGAGGGCCTTGACGGATCCCGATGGCACCGTGCGCTGGCTTGCCGCCCGAACTCTGGAGGCATCAGGGGACCGGGGGCCTGAAGTCGTCGCCGCCCTCCAGGTGGCAACGGGCGACACCAACGCAATGGTTCAAACGGTGGCCCGCCGGACGCTGGGAAGGCTCGCTGCGCTCCCTGCCGGACCCGATGCGCCTTCGCGTTGAGGGATGTCGGCTCATCCCCGGGTCCGGCTGAATCCGCGGTTGGCATCGGGCGTCCGACCAGGAAGAGTTTTGCGATGAACCATCACCCGTCGAACCCGGAGCATCTGGCGCTCACCCGGCGTGAGTTCCTCCAGCGCTGTGGCATGGGCATGGGTTCCGTGGGGCTCGGCGCCCTGCTGGGTTCCATGGCGACGTCGCCGCTGGGCGCCGCGGTCTCGGGCAATCCTCTGGTACCCAGGCCGCCGCAGTACCCGGGGCGGGCCCGGCGCGTGCTGCACATCTTCCTCAACGGCGGGGCGTCGCATGTGGACACCTTCGATCCGAAGCCGGCGCTGGACCGCTGGCATGGCAAGGAGATCCCGGTGCATTTTGCCACCGAGCGGAAGACCGGTGCGGCCTACCGGTCTCCCTTCAAATTTCAGCGCTACGGCGAGTGCGGCCTGGAGGTCAGCGAGCTGTTTCGCCACACCGCCCAGCATGCGGACGACCTGTGCGTGATCCGGTCCATGCATGCCGACGTGCCCAACCACGAGCCGTCGCTTCTGCTCATGAACTGCGGCGAGGCCCGGCTGCCGCGTCCGAGCATGGGATCGTGGATCACCTACGGACTGGGCACCGACAACCAGAATCTCCCCGGGTTCATCGCCATGTGCCCGGGCGGGTATCCGATCCAGGAGTCGCAGAACTGGCAGAGCGGCTTCCTGCCCGGGGTGTTCCAGGGCACCTACATCAACACCGAGCACACCCAGTTGGAGAAGCTGATCGAGAACATCCAGAGCCATCATGTCTCCCTGCCGGAGCAGCGGCGGCAGTTGGACCTCCTGCAGCAGTTGAATGCCCGACATCAGGCGGCGCGGGCGGCGGACGCCCAGATCGAGGCCCGGATCCAGAGCTTCGAGCTGGCCTACCGGATGCAGATGGAGGCGGCGGACGCCTTTGACGTGATGCGCGAGCCGGCGGCGGTGCGGGGCCGGTATGGGACGGCATTCAGGCGCGCCAGTTGCTCATCGCCCGCCGCCTGCTGGAGCGGGGGGTGCGCTTCGTGCAGGTGT
>JAFLEG010000371.1 GCA_017302195.1 Verrucomicrobiota bacterium | reverse complement strand
CGTGGTGAGGGACCCGAAGTAGGCGACGACGTGAGGAGACGCTGACTCCACCCGCCCGAAGGATTTCCCCGCGCTCGGGGCGACAGCCGAACGCAGGGAAGAGTTTCAAGTGTTCAGTGTTCCGTGTTCAGCAAAGCAGACGAAGTGAGAGTGACAACGCCCCTATGTGTGCGGCCCGTCACCGTCCCGGCTCCACACGGTTCACCGTGCCCCACAGCGCACCCTTCAAGGGTCGCCCGCCATCGGTGGCGTCCAGATTGTACTTCAGCTCCCACTGCATCACGGGAGCCAGCGTCGGGATCTCAAGCCACACGGTCTGGCCGTCGGGCTGCAGTTTGGCCGTGCGGATCGTCACCTCGTCCCGCCCCTCGCGATCCGGATCGGTGACCGACCAGTCCTTGGATCCATAGGCCCGGGCGTACCGGTAGTTCCACTGGCGCAGCGCATAGCTGCCGGTGTCCTCGGCGGTGGAGCGATCCAGCGGCACCGAGAAGCGGATCTCCATCCCGCCCGGCCGCACCCGATATCCCACCGGCAGGGCCGCGCGCTTGCCGGTGAAGCGCACCCGTTGCAACGAGCCATCCTTGACCGCGCTGGTCTGCCAGCCGGTGCTTCCGGCGAGGAACAGCGATCCGTCCCCGGGGTGAAAGGCGCCTCGGTTCGGCCCGCTGAGCAGCTTGCCCGGCAGCGGTACCACGGCGCCCTGAAGCGCGGCGCCGGAGGGATCGTTGCCCGTGTCCCGCAGCACCAGCATGAGGCCGCAGCGACCCCACAGCAGGTGCAGCAGTTGGCCGCCCAGCGCACCCCACTGCCCCTCCGGCACCCAGACCTGGGAGCCGCTGGAGTTGTCCACAGCATGGGGAATCCAGCAGAGCGGGGCATCGTAGCCCGCGGGACGCTCCGGACCCGGCTTCGGCCCGCCATAGCCGTAGTAGCCTCCGGACCGCACCTCGGCGAGGAATGAGGACGGGGTCCACTCCCCCTGCTGCGGCGCCACGGTGACCACGCGGCCGTCGGGACGGACGCCCATGCCGTTGGGATTCCGGAAGCCGGTGGCCAGGGTTTCCATGCCCTGCCCATCGGCGGACACGCGATGCACCCCGGCGGGATCCACGTAGTAGAAGTTGCCGGCAGTGTCTTTCTCCAGGCAGGTCACATAGTCATGGCCGCCGGTCGAGGTGGCGATGCCGTCGAAGAAGCTCTCGTAGCGATCCGCCTCGCCGTCACCGTTCTCGTCGTGCAGGCGGGTGATGCGGTCTCGTCCGAGCACGAAGACCGCGCCATCGCGAACCTGGAGTCCGAGCGGCTGGAAGAGTCCGGTGGCGAACCGCTGCCAGGTCAGGGACCGCAGGGACTCATCCACCCCCGTGACCCGCCACACGTCGCCATGCATGGTGGACATGTACACCGAGCCGTCCGGCGCGATGTCCACCCCGGAGGCAAACAGCAGCGCCCTCCACGGGTTGTCGTACGGCAGGGTGAGGGTATCCACCGCCAGGAAGTCGGCATCCGGCCCGCGCTGTCCCGAGGTGCGCAGCTCACGCCATCGCGGCGGACCGGGCTGCACGAACGGAGCCACCGGAGACAGGGCCAGGTGATTTCTCTCCCAGTCGAGATACGCCGGCAGCTCGGCCTCCGGACCGGTCCAATAGGCAACGGCAAGGAGTGTTTCCTCCGTGCTGGGCGCAATCTCCATCACCAGCCCGTCCGCCAATCCCTTCGTGGGTCCCACCTTCCCGAGTACCGTGGTCACGTGAATGCGCCCGTCGCGCTTCCAGGTGTACCGGGCCACTTCGCGGTCCTGCCGGGTCACCACGCCCGCCGTTTCCGTGGTCGAATCCGAGTGCTCGACGGCCACGTGATGGTCCTTCCCTTCCGGATCATGACGGGACACCAGGATCTGGAAGGATTGGGTCCGCGGCCCCAGGGCGAAGTCGCGCCTCACCACCACGCCCGCCGGCGTGGCATCAGCCCAGGGAGTCTCCTGAACCCGCATCTGGTCCACGCGGCACTCCAGCACGGTGCGCGGTCCGTGGACGCGCCAGCCCTCGACCCGCACCTGCGCCGGGCCCCAGGCCGGCGATGGCACCATCAACCAAGGCTCCGAGGCCGGACGCGGCATGCCGATCAGGCCGAAGCGGGTGGGATCGAACTTGAGGAAGCCTCCGGTCCAGGCGGCGCGAAACGAGGCGGTGCCCATTTCGTAGGCCACGGCGGCCAATGCCCGATCGCCGACCGAAATGCTCAGGCCCTTCGCCACCGGCGGGCCGGAGGGCAGCTTGAGATTCGAGGCCAGAAACGGGCCGATCTCCGTCGCCTGCCAGCGATTGTCCACCCAGTCCTTCTCCGCCTGGCTGCCGGGATCCTTGCCCGAGGAGCCCGGAACACCGGCGCCGTCGGGCGCGGCGGCCAGCAGTGGCGTCAGTCGTGCAAGTCCCTCCAACTCCTTGCGCAGCTTCACCTCGGCATCCTCGTCGGTGTGTCCCAGAATGCCCACCGGGCCACGCCAGCCGCTCGCCTGAAGCTCCCGAAGCAGCCGCAGTTCCTCATCGCCGCTGCCGAGGGGGATGATCTTGCGTCCGACGCGGTCCCCCTGCCGGACCATGCCGTTGAGGTTCACGGCCAGGAGATGGGGCTTCAGGACCGCCAACTGGGCCGGGAAGGTGTCCAGGTGGTCGTGGCCGTGATGGAGGTTGTACACACAGCCGACGTTGGTGTGCCCCAGGGCGCGCAGGCGCGCGATGACCGCCACCTGGTTGGTGGGTTCCCCGAACCAGCCGAGATGATTGTAGAGTCCGACCGTGCTGCCGAGACGTGCCGCCGCGGCACAGACCGGTGCGAGCGTGGCGGCCGCGCCGTCCAGCTTCGCGGCAAGACGCGCGGTATCCGGTTCGGGCTCCGTGCCCATCGTCACCCAGAGCTGCGGATGCAGCCGATGCCTTTCCAGGCAGGCCAGGATGGCCTGCGCCTCGTCATTCAACCCGGCCGGAAACCACCACGCGGTCAGTTCGATCCCATGCCGCCGGAGCGCAGCCACCTCGTCGTCGAAGGTCGGGATGTGTTCGGCACGCCAGTCATAGGCCAGGCGTTTCACACCCAGGCGCTCCAGCATGGCGGCGCGTTCCTCCGGAGAACGTTTCCTGGAATCGAAGGGAACGATGCACCAGGCCACCAGGTTGGTGCGGGCAAAGAGGCCGTCGGGAGGCAGGTCGCGGGCAACGGGCCGGTGACGGGGAAAAGCCATCAACACGACGGCCGTCAGGAGCAGGTGGCGGAAACGCATGGCGAGCAGACGCCACCCTGCCCGCACCATTCGCCGGAAAAAAGCCGGATCACGGGTTCCCCTCACGGGCGGTGCATTCCCGGGTTTTCGGTAACGGCGTTTGGCCTTCAGGGGGAGAGCCTCACACCAAGGAAGGGCACAACGGAAGGAACTGGGGTGGGTTCACTTCATCCCTCATCCTTCCCCTACTGGGCCGGAACCACGGGAGGCGGGGCCGGCTGCGGCTTCTGCGTCCGCATCGGTTGCAGGTAACCGCCCATGCCAAAACTCCGCCAGGCCGTCTGCAGCCAGCGGATCAGCGAGGACGCCAGCCAGAGCGCCCAGAGCAGCATGAGGAACCGGAACCACCAGATGGAAATGGAGTAGCAAACCGGACGCGGCAGCAGCGCCCCGCTGCGGTCCAGATACCACCGCAGCGCCGCCCGGGTGGAGCCATTACCGCGGATGAACATTTCGGGACTGCCCAGCAATCCCTCGCCCACCGCCACCAGCAGCACCACCACCGCGATCAGGGTCACCAGCACCAGGACGCCCTGCGACAGGTTGTAGATCCGGGGATCGAGCCGCTGAAAGCCGGGATGCGCCCGCCCCACCAGCAGGAACAGCCAGCCGACCACCACCAATCCGGCGGCCAGGGGTACCTGGGTCAATCCGATCACCAGGAGCATCCATTCCCAGACTCTGAGCGGCGAGGAGCGCAGACGTCCCAGGGCGACCGCTGCCAGCAGCGAGCAGATCAGGATCCCCCAGAACCGGACCGCCGGACCCCGGAGCGGACCGGCGGCGCCCAGGATCCACCGGTCGTCCGGCACGGTGATCTGGGTGTGGATGTTGGCGCTGTCCACAGGCAGCCGGATCTCTCCCGCGGCCGCCCGGAGGCCCAGCGGTTCCGGCACCTTCCAGGCGATGGCCAGCGACTGCTCGCCCGGGCGCAGCGGCACCACCAGCTTCCGTCCCTCCAACCGCACCGGAATGGGGCGTCCGGAATGCGTCAATTCGGTCACCTCGGCCCCCGCCGGCAATTCCACGGCGAAATCCTCCCCGAGGCTGCACCGCAGCAGCAGTTCGAGACGCGAGGTGCGCTGGCGTTTCCCGAGGGACACCTCGTGACTGGCCCGGCTGACCGTGACCGTCGCGCCGGCAATGGCCTCGGGACGGCTGATCTGGAGGGCAACCGATTCTCCCGGCCAGGGGTTCCAGACCGGGATGAGTTCCGCGGCCTCGGGCTCGAAGACCGGCGCCAGACCGGACAGCGTCACGTTCCACACCGGGGAGGCCACGAGATGCCAATGCTCCACCCAGGCATCCGCCGGCCTCGTGGCCAGGGTGATCTGGTTGGTGACGGTCAACCCGCCCTCCCATTGAAACTCGGCGTCCTGGGCTCCCAGACGCACCTCGATGAATCCATCGCGGACGACGGCATTGGCGGAGATCACATTCTCCCCCGGAAGCAGCGGGAGCTTCAGGGAGACCGCCTTGCCGGACGGCGACAGCCGCCGGACGGTGGTGCGCACCTGCCAGATCAGGCCCAACTCCAGCCGCCGGTCCACGGCAACGATGGGGTTCAGTTCCTGGCGCTCATAGCTGTCCGGCGAGGCGGCAGGATCGGCATTACCCGGCGCGGCCCGCTGCCGGGGAGTGAAGAACACCTGTGGATCGGGAACCCCGTCGGCGCGAACCCCGCTGAAGGTCCAGTCCGGCGCCTCCACGGTCACGCGGCGCGGCTTCAGCAGGAAGGTCCATTCCCAATCGCCTGTCGCAGCCAGCAACCCCTCCACCCGCACCCGGTGAACGCCCTCGGGAACCACCACCCACAGGAATCCGTCGTCACGACGCAGTGCTACCCCGGGCTGATCATCCACCTGGACCGCCAGCGGCGACCACACCGGCAGCCGGCCGGGCAGCGGCACGGCCGTTCGCAGCGCGGCGTGCACCTCGACCTCCATGGAGAGACGACGTCCGGCGAGCTTCAGCGTGGCCGCGGGAATGTCCGCCGCATTCGGATACGCCTCCGAGGGCGCC
>JAFLEG010000370.1 GCA_017302195.1 Verrucomicrobiota bacterium | reverse complement strand
ATCGGGTTGGACGAGGTGGTGAAGCATTACAAGGCGCAGCACGACGACTACAACGCCATCATGGCCGAGGCGCTCGCCGATCGTCTGGCGGAGGCATTTGCGGAGTACCTGCACCGGAAGGTTCGCGAGGAATGGGGCTTCGGAAGGGACGAGAACCTCACGACAGAAGATCTGATCGAGGAGAAGTACCGGGGGATCCGCCCGGCCGCCGGCTATCCGGCCTGCCCCGACCACACCGAGAAGGGAACACTCTGGAAACTCCTGGACGTCGAATCGCGCACCGGGATCCGGCTCACCGAGAGTTACGCCATGTGGCCCGGAAGCAGCGTGAGCGGCCTCTACTTCGCCCATCCCGAAGCCAAATACTTCGCTGTCGGCAAACTCGACCGCGACCAGGTGGCGGACTACGCGCAGCGCAAGGGAAGCCCGCTGGCTGAGATGGAGCGCTGGCTGGGGCCATGGCTCAACTACGATCCCTCCTGATTCGTCCGCGACCGTGCCCGTGTCTCAAGGCTCCTTCATGACCTCCTGAACCAGTTCGGGTGACGGAGACCCGGGATCCAGCCCCGCCCCAAGATCCCCACGGGACGCTCAGCAGGGTGCTGACGTCGCAAGCACTGCCAAGCTGCGCGGACGCACGTCAAATCGGGCCGGCGTAAAGCCCACCAACTCGCCGTCCAATGCCAGGGGCATGGGAGGATCCGTGCTCACCTCGATCCACGGTGTGGCGAAGCAACGCAAGGCGGGATGGCCGATATGGGCACCCCTAGACAGACGAAGAAAATGGCCGAGGATCGCCAGCCGGCCAGCCGGTCCCAGAAAGAGGCCGTGGAGGGTGCCATCGTCGGGACGCGCGGAGGGTGCCAACTGGAGTCCCCCGCCCCCGGCATGCGGCGCCTTGGCGGCGACCAGCACTGTGCCCGCATGCGACTCCCAGTCCCCGGCGGGCGAATGCACCCGCATCGGAATACCCCGATGCGTCCGAAGCGCCCTGAGGAACCCTATCGCATAGCTTCCCCGCCCCCCGAACCAGCGCTTCACCCGCGGCGTGGTCTGCTGTAGCAGCCGGGTGGCAATGCCGCAGCCGGCAAAGAGCAGCGCGTGCCGGACTCCCTCCGAGTTCCGGACCTCCAGGGTGTCCACACGCCGCGGAGCCGCGGTCTCCAGAACGCGCAGGAGCGTGGTCTCCTGGCGAGTGCCCAGCAACTGCGCGACATCATTCCCAGTGCCGAAAGCGGCCACGGCCAGGGCGGCCGCGTGTCCCGCCATCAACAGCCCGTTGGCCACCTCGTTCACCGTCCCATCGCCGCCGATGGCCAGCACCACCTCGAAACCGCCGCCGGCAGAAGATGCCAGCCGGATGGCATCTCCTGGGCCGGACGTCACCCGCTCCTCGACCACATGGCCAGCGGCACGGAGGCGCTGCAGCAGGGCCTGGGCCCTGTCGCTGCGCGAACCACCCGCTGCCGGATTCCGAATCGCCAGGAGACGCCGTGGCATGGACGAAGATTTCAGCCGGCGGCCAGAGGCGTGGGACGCACGGCCGTGAGTGCGAACCGCACATGGGTGGTGCCATCGGCGGTCCGTGATTCCACCGGTTCCGCCAGTTTCTGGATCAGGGACAACACCGCCCGATTGTCCGGAAGCACCGTCGCCTCAAATCCCACAATCCCCTGCTCTGCGGCCACGCGGGCCAACTGACGCAGCAGCAGGGCGGCGAGTCCGCGCCGTCGGAAGGCCTCGTGCACCACGACTGCAATCTCCGCCTGCTGGGTGGCCGGGTCGCGGTGATACCGGGCCACCGCAATGAACCGCTCCGCGCCCCCATCGGGAACCAGCGCGACCAGGGCCATGTCGTCCCGGTAATCCAGGGTCACCAAGCGCTGGGCCAACTCCGTCGGCAGACGGCGCATCTCCGAGAAGTAGCGCTGGTAGATGGTTGCCGGCTCGTGGGAGTAAAACAGCTCCTTGAGCCGCCGCTCGTCCGCAGGCTGGATCGGACGGACCCGCACGCGCAGATCCGGCTCCAGCAGGCACTCGAGTTCGTACTTCCTGGGATACGGCTGCAGCCCCGCCGGCAGGGCGATCTGGTGCGAGGGTACCAGGCGGTGGTCGCGGGCCTCGCGGAGCAGCTCCTCCCGGAATTTCGGATGCGCAACGTGGATCAGCGCCAGGGCGCGCTCGCGGACCGTCTTCCCGTGCAACTGGGCCACCCCGTACTCGGTGACCACGTAGTGGACGTCGGCCCGCGTGGTGACCACGCCGGCCCCGGTCTTCAGCCAGGCGGTGATGCGGGAGACGCGTCCGTCGCGGGTCACCGAGGGCAGCGCGATGATGGGCTTGCCCTCCCGGCTCCTCGCCGCGCCGCGCATGAAATCGGTCTGCCCGCCGAATCCGCTGTAGAACCGCCCGCCGATCGAGTCGGCGCAGACCTGTCCGGTGAGGTCCACCTCGATGGCGGAACTGATCGCGATCATCCGGTCGTTGCGGGCGATCTGGAAGGGGTCGTTGGTGAACTCGGTCGGACGGAACTCGAACGCCGGATTGTCGGCGAGGTAGTCGTAGAACGCGCGGTTGCCGAAGCAGAAGCTGGTCACGATCTTTCCCGCCAGCAGCGTTTTGCGCGAACCGTTGAGCACGCCGGACTCGATCAGCGGCACCACCGCCTCGGTGAGCATTTCGGTGTGCATGCCCAGGTCGCGCTTCCCGGACAACGCCCCGAGCACGGCGCTGGGAATCGCCCCGATGCCGGTCTGCAGCGTGGCCCCGTCGGGGACCAGCGATTCAATAAACTCGGCGATCTTAAGCGCCTCGGGCGATGAGGGTTCGGCGGGAAGCTCCAGCAGCGGACGTTCGCTGCGCACCAGGGCATCCAGCGCGCTGACATGCACGAAGCTGTCCCCGAGGGTGCGGGGAAGATTCGGATTCACCTCCGCAATCACCCAGTCCGCCGACTCCACCGCCGCCTTCACCACGTCCACCGACACGCCAAAGCTGCAGAACCCATGCGGGTCCGGAGGCGTCACCTGCACCAGGGCCACGTCCAGATGAATGCGGCGCTCGCGAAAGAGCCTCGGAATCTCGGAAAGAAACACCGGCGAGTAGTCCGCGGCGCCGTCGTGGACCGCCCCGCGCACGTTGCCCCCGATGAAGAAGGAGTTTTGCCGGAAATGGTCCTGAAGTTCCCGGCGGGCGTAGGGTGCATCACCATGGGTGAGGATGTGCAGCACCTCCACGTCGAAAACCTCCGGAGCCCGGGCGGCCAGCGCCTCGACCAGCAACTGGGGCGCGGCGCAGCCCGATCCGACAAACACGCGCATGCCGCTGCGCAGACGCGTCAGGGCCTCGGAAGCCGTCAGCCAGGGCGGGTTTTGTGGGGACATCGCCGCAAGGGGACCGCTTCCGGCGGGACCTGACAAGACGGGGATGACCCGGAGGACGGGGACTGGCCCCGCCCCCGGAGCCTTGCCGCCCGCCGCCAACGATCCCGATGTCAGCCTACCGGATCAGTTCCTCGGCGATCTGTACCGCGTTCAGCGCCGCTCCCTTGAGCAATTGGTCACCGGCCACCCAGAACGCCAGGCCGTTGTCAAATGCGATGTCCTTGCGCAGCCGTCCCACGGCGCATGGGTAGCGTCCGGAAACCTCCAGCGGCATCGGATACCGCTGGTTCGCCGGATCATCCACCACCTCCAGCCCGGGTGCCCGCTGCAGCACGGCGCGGGCGTCCTCGACAGTGATCGGACGCTGAAATTCGGCGCTCACGGAGACGGAGTGCGCGCGGTACACCGGCACCCGGACACAGGTGACCGACGCGCGAAACCCGGGGTGATGCATGATCTTGCGCCCCTCGTTCTGCATCTTCATCTCCTCCTTGGTGTAGCCGTCGGGCAGGAAGGAATCCACCTGCGGCAGCACGTTGAAGGCGATCTGGTGGGGATACACTTCCCGGGTCACCGGTTGGCCGCCCGCGATCTGGCGGACCTGGCGCTCGAGTTCCTCAATGGCCTTGGCACCGGTGCCGGACACGGCCTGGTAACTGGATGCCACGATCCGGGTGACGCCAAAGGCCTGGTGCAGGGGATACAGGGCCATCAGGGTGATGGCGGTCGTGCAGTTCGGGTTGGCAATGATGCCTTGGTGGCCACGGATATCGCCGGCATTCACCTCCGGAACCACCAGCGGCACCTTGGGGTCCTGACGGAACGCGCTCGAATTGTCCACCACCACGCAGCCAGCGGCGGCGGCCTTGGGCGCAAACTCACGTGAAATGGACCCGCCGGCACTGAACAGGGCCAGATCCACGCCTCCGAAAGAATCGGCAGTCAGCTCGGTCACTGCCACCTCGGTCCCGCGAAATGTGAGGCGCTTGCCCACGGAGCGGGCGGAGGCGAGCAGGGTCAGCTTGCCGACCGGAAAATTCCGGCGCTCCAGTGTTTCAATCATTTCGACGCCCACGGCGCCCGTGGCGCCCACGACGGCCACATGCGGATTCCGATGCATAAGGGGCGGAAACCCTAGGCGTGGAGCGCGGAGTGTCGAGGTGATTTCCAGGAACGGTTTGGCCATCCGGCCCGATCCCTGCTTCATTCGCCTGGTTCACGCGATTGACAAGTCCATGAAGCCATTTCGTCACCGGATCCTTGCCGCCATTGCCAGTCTGGCGCTGGTATGGCCGGCCTCCAGTCAGTTGGTCATCAATGAGTTCCTGGCCAGCAACAACCGCGGTCTTCTGGACAGCGACGGCGACACCTCGGACTGGATCGAGATCCACAATCCGGGCGGCTCAGTGGTGAACCTGCTGGGTTGGACGCTCACTGACGATCCGGATCTGCCGGCCAAGTGGAGCTTCCCCGCGACCAACCTGAATGGCGGGGGATACCTGGTGGTGTTTGCCTCCGGCAAGGACCGCACCAATGCCGGTCCCCAGTTGCACACCAGTTTCAGCCTCGGTGCCGGAGGTGAGTATCTGGGCCTGTTTCGTCCCGAAACCGCCACCGCCGAATCGGAATACGCTCCGGAGTATCCGCCGCAGGAGGAGGACATCTCCTTTGGTCTGAGCGGACCGAACCGGCTCTACTTCCGGACCCCCACGCCAGGCGCGGTCAATGGCGTCGGGTTTGCGGACTTCGTGGCCGACACCAAGTTCAGCCACAACCGGGGCTTCTACGAGCAACCCTTTGACCTGGTGATCACCTGCGCGACCGCCGGCGCCTCGATCCGGTACACCACCAACGGCACCCCGCCCACGGCCACCACCGGCATCGCCTACACCGGACCCGTTCCCATTCCCGGGACGCGGGTCATCTGCGCCGCCGC
>JAFLEG010000369.1 GCA_017302195.1 Verrucomicrobiota bacterium | reverse complement strand
GAGCGCCGCCCGCCGCCGCCGCCCCTCGCCGACCTGACGCCGCAGGGTGAGCAGTTCCCGCTGCTCCTCGTCGGAGAGCGGGACCGATGCGGCGCGGCGTCCCGCGTCCACCGGCAGCGACACCGCTTCTGCGGCCGCGGACTGTGTGGGCAGGGATGCCTCCAGGGCACGAATCTGTTCATGACGCCCCATGAGGGCCGCGAGCAGTCCGACCAGCAGGCAGGCGCCGACAAGGGGGAGCACACGATGCAGGAACATGGCGGGTCTATTCGAAGTAGAGGGCACCGTTGCGGGACACCAGGGTCCGAGGGTCCTGGGTCCAGGGCATCATCTGAACAGCACCGCTCGACAACAACACGTGCCCGTGATTTCTGCAGCGCCCGATCACGCGGGTCGGTTCTGACTCGTCGCCCCCTGGATGAAGAAACTCGTAGGAGATTCGCGCGGCATCAAAAGAGGTCCAGTCGGTCCACGAAGCATCCGCCGGGTCCGGAGAGCAGACGAGCACCTTGGGGGTCGAAAGTTCGTTGGTGACCGTCATGAGGGCGCCCGGGAAGACACCACCGTTATCTGTGGCCCACACCCTCAGCGCGAGACCGATCTGCTTGAGGTTGTTGATGCAGCGGATGGAGTCCGCCTTGGCACGCATCTCGTCGAGCCGCTGCAGATCCTCCGCCTCGACCCCCAGCACCGACGCCAGGCGGGCCTGAAGTTCCCGGTTCTCCGCCTCCAGAGCGCGCGTCCGGTTGGCCGCGTCCTGAAGCGCCTCCCACTCCGTCCGGAGTTGTCCGATTTCGGCCCGCTGGCGGGTGTGTAGATCCGCGGTGTCCGCGGAAGGATCCGGGCTGGGTTCCTGGACTGGGAGGGTCGCGGGTGAAGGGAGGGCGCTGCCCGTTGCGCGGCGGGCGTTAAGCTCGCGCAGGAGACCCTGCTGCCAGAGCAGCGTGGAGGCGCAGGCCAGGACACCCCCGCCCACCAGGAGCGTGGGCCACCAGCGACGCAGGGGGTTCTCCCGGGGCCGTCCATTCTCCGAAGGACAGGGGCTCAACAGCTTCGGCGCCTCGCGCAGGAGCCGGTCACGAAGGCCGGCGGGCGCGGCCGGCTGCGGGGCGTTGCGGAGAATCGCTTCGAGTTCCGGGGTGTTCATGACGGGCGTGAGGTTGGCAATCGAGTGCGGCGGTCGGGACGGTGGACCAAGGCGGCCTGCAATTCCTCCAGGGCGCCGCGAAGGCGGTTCTTCACCGTGCTGGCCGAGACCTCCAGGGCCTCGGCGGTCTCCTGAAGGGTGAGTCCCTGGTAGTGGTGCAGGTGGATCACGGTCCGAAGCTCTTCGGGCAGGGCATCTACCGCCGCGTACACCACCCGGGAAAGATCTGCAGACGCCGCCTGGTCCGCCGGGCCCGGATCGGGGGAGGCGCAGGCCTCCCACCAGGCGTCGGGGGGCGACTCGCCGGGACGCCGGGTGCGACGCCAGTCGAGATACACATGGCGGGCGATCCCGTGGATCCAGGAGCTGACCGACGAGTGGCCGGCATACGAGCCGATTGAGGTCCACACCCGGGCGAAGGTCCGCTGGGTGAGGTCCTCGGCATCGGCATCCTGCCCGCACAGCCGGCGCAGGAAGGCGAAGATCCGGGCGTGATGTTCCTCAACCAGTTCCCCCGCCGCCTGCGCATCGCCGGCCTGGGCGGCGGTGATCCGGGAGAGTGGGAGGGCATCCATGGTTTCCCGTTGAGTCGTGCGGATCGGGCGGGGTGGACAGGATTTTCTTCGCCTTTGGCGTTCAACTCGCCGGATCGGGCAGGTTAGTCTGTTCCCAATGAAGTCGCTCCTCCCGTCACTGACCGCCCTGCTCCTGCTGGGGCTCTGCACCGTGTCCGCCGCCGACCCGTGGGTCACCTACGAGCCGCCGTCCGGCACGGCCAACGGCAAGACCATTGTGCTGCTCTCCGGCGACGAGGAGTACCGCTCCGAGGAGGGCCTGCCGCAACTGGGCAAGATCCTGAGCCAGCGTCACGGCTTCAAATGCATCGTGCTCTTTGCGCAGGACGCCGACGGGATGATCAACCCCAACAACTCCACCAACGTGCCCGGCATGCACCTGCTCGACGGCGCTGACCTGGTGGTGAACCAGTTCCGGTTCCGCGAGCTGCCCGACGCCGATATGAAGCACTTTGTGGACTACCTGAACTCGGGGCGTCCCATGATGGTGGTGCGCACCGCCACCCACGCCTTCAACTACGAGCGCAACAAGCAGAGCCCGTACGCCATCTACTCCTGGACCGCACCGGGCGGCGGCTTCGGCGGCAAGGTGGTCGGCGAAAGCTGGACCTACCACCACGGCGATCACGGCAAGGAATCCGCGCGCGGCCTGGTGGAGGGCAAGAACCGGAAGCACCCGATCCTCAACGGCGTGGTGGACGTCTGGGGTCCCTCCGACGTGTACGGGGTGAATCCGGACTTCCCGTCTGACGCCCAGGTGCTGCTGCAGGGGCAGACCCTCACCGGCATGAACCCCACCGACCCGCCCAATCTCAAGAAGGCCCTGATGCCGGTGGTGTGGCTGCGGGATTACCGAAGCCCCGACGGCAAGGTGTCGCGCATCCTGTGCTCCACCATGGGCGCCGCCACCGACCTGGAGTCCGCGGATCTGCGGCGCCTGTTCGTCAATGCGGCCTACGACCTCACCGGCCTGAAGGTGCCGGCCATGGCCGATGTGACAGTGGTGGGCGAGTACAAGCCCCGCATGTTTGGATTCAACACCTTCACCAAGGGCGTGCCCGTCAGTGCCCACGGGCTGAAGTAGCGGGAGTGCGCCACAGCGCACCGGCGATTCCCACCAGGCACGCCATCGGCAGGGCGAGGGTCCAGGCCCCGTGCCGGTGGACCAGCCAGGCGCCGGCAATGGCACCCAGGACATAGGAGGCCCACACCCGCCCGGCGAGTCCTGCGGCAGCCCGGGCCCGGAGGGCCTGGTCGCGGTCGCCGCGGCGGGCGTGCAGACGCCAGCGCACCGCCGACACCGCCAGTTCGGTCAGCATGCCGGTGACAAAGGTCGTGTGGACCCCGGTGCTCTGAACCTTCCGGAGCGTCGCATTCTGAAAACCCATGGCGAGGGCTGCCGACGCCGCCACGGTGAAGTACACCCCGGGATGCCCCGCCGGGGACACCGGGAATCCTGTCCGGAGGGTGAGTCCCATCACCACCGCCAGCAGCGCGACCTCCCCCAGGAGCAGCCCCGCCATCGCACGATTCTGCAACTCGGATCCGGCCCGCGATCCGCTGCATCCCTCGATCCAGACCACACCGCCCGCCGTGGCCAGCACGAAGACCGGAATGACGAAGCCCCGTCGGAGCGCCTCGCTCCAGTCGCCGGTGGCCAGGGCGACGCCCAGTCCGGTGCTGTTGCCCGACATGTGCGCGGTGAAGAGCCCGAGGAGGATCAGGAACCCGGCGGCGTCCACAAACCCGCCCACGCCGGCGAGTCCGGCAGCCCATCCGGATTCCGATTCCATCCGGGGACTCGAAGCATCGCGGCCGTTCACAGGCGTAGCGTGCCGCGGGTCACCGCCGTGGGGAAAGGTTGAAGGAGGAAGGATGAGGGATGAATGGAAGACCGTAGGAGACGAGGCTCAGACCGAGCCCCAGCTTGGGGCAGGAAGAGCGACAAGCGTGTTGTGCATAGTTTCCGCTCGACGTCCTCCAGCCCCGCCCTTTCCTACGCGGATGGAATTCGTTCATCGGGAGCCGGTGGGCACCCCGCCGGTCGCTCGCTCTCCAGACCGGAGCCTGATCCTCGGCAATGCCCGGAAGAAGCCGCTGTCCCGGGGCCAGAAAACGTTCAATCGCTGGGTGCGCTGCATTGAGGACCTCCGGAAGGACATCGCCCGGGAGACGGCGCGACTGGACCGGTTGATGGGCGTCTATGCCGCCGAACTGCACCCGCTGGAGGTGGCCACCATGGAGCAGCGCAAGCGATTGGTCCGGACGCTGCGGCCGTTCCTGAAGGAAAAGAGCCTTCCCGGACGCCGGCAGCGCGAAACCCTGCGGACCCTGCTTCACGACCAGCTTGAAGCGATTCAGTCCATCGCCGGACCGGTGTGGACCGATGAGGATCTTCGGGATCTGTGGAACGAGCTCGATGCCGTGTTTCGCGCCCGGAACAGCCGACGGGACGCCGGCGTTTTTGAAGAGTTTCAGTCGCTGGCGGAGGAGGAGTTCGAGGCGATGGGACTGAAGGTGGATCTCTCCAAGTTCCGGCCCGGGATGACGCCGCAGGAATTTCAGGAGGCGATGGAAGAGGTGCACCGGCAGGTCGAGGAGGCGCCGGATCCCGAACCGGAACCCCGCCGTGCCTCCAAAGCGCGTCCAGGCGCCAAGCCGCGCCTCACCGCGGCGGAGCGGGAACAGATGGAGGAGGAACTGCGCCAGCGCGATCTCGGCAGCCTCTACAAGCAACTGGCCAAGCTCCTGCACCCCGACCTGGAATCCGATCCGGCGCGACGCGAGGAGAAGGAGTCCGCCATGAAGCGCCTGACCATCGCCTACAAGGATCGGGATCTGCATGCGCTTCTGGAACTGGAGCTGGAATGGATCCGCCACGAGGGTACCGATGCCAGCAGCCTGAGCACGGAGAAGCTTCGGGTGTACAACGGCATCCTGGAGGAGCAGGTCCGCGAGCTTGAAGTCCGGCTCAATGAGATCTCCATGCATCCACGCTACGCCCCATTGCAGCGCTATTCCGGCCCCTTCGAGGGACCCGAAATGCTGGATCCCCGCCGGGTCCGCCAGCGGCTGGCCTCCGACCTTCAGGAGTTGAAGGCGCTGGTGGATCGGCTCTCCGGTCCGGACGTCCTGCCGCTGGTCCGGCAACTGATCCAGGAATTCCGCACCACGCCCCCGTTCCCGGACGTGTTCTTCTGAATCGGGGCGGGCTTCTGCACGACCCCAGATTCTCGTCATTGGCGTGCAGCCCCCCCAATGCCCTGGTCCTGCGCATCGTGGGCGGGGTGATCGTGCTGGTGGTGGTATGGTTCGGCTTCGAGCGCCGCCGCTTCCAGGGCCTGCCCAGGATCCGGCAGGTCCCGTGAGAACCGTCCTGGGCCGGGACACCTCCCGGGCTTCTGGATGAGGCGGGAGCGGCTGCCGGTCCCCGAGTTCCGTGGTCCGCGAGTGCATGATCCACAATGGGCAGGGCGAGGCTCCCCATGAACCGGATTGGAGCTTGGCCGGATGGTGCCGCGCACTGGAAGGAACCGCGAATGAGCGCGAATGGGAACCAGGGGAGGCGGACCCTCGCGCACCTCACTGCCACCCGCCCC
>JAFLEG010000037.1 GCA_017302195.1 Verrucomicrobiota bacterium | reverse complement strand
CCGCCGCCTCCACGTCTACACGCCCCCCGGCTACGAGAAGGGGGAGGGCCGATTCCCGGTGTTCTACCTCCTCCATGGCGCCGGCGACAGCGACGACTCGTGGACCACGGTCGGCCGGGCCGGGTTCATCCTCGACAACCTGATCGCGGCCGGAAAGGCGGCGCCCATGATCCTGGTGGCGGACACCGGCTATGCCGCGTTCCCGGGCGCCAACACCGCGACCAACCGGTCCGCCGCGACGGCCGCCTTTGCGGACGTGATGCTCCAGGAACTGATCCCCGGCATTGACGCCGCATTTCGGACCCGGGCCGGACGCGAGCATCGGGCCATGGCCGGACTCTCCATGGGTGGCAGCCAGACCCTCCACATCGCCCTGCGGCATCTGGACCGGTTCGCCTGGATCGGCGTGATGAGCGGACCGCCGCGCCAGGGCTTCGATGCGGCGACGGCCTATGATGGCGTGTTTCAGGACGCCGCAGCCTTCAACCAGAAGGTGCGTCTGCTGTGGCTGGGAGCGGGAACCGCCGAGGAGCCATTTCACGTCAGCACGCTGGCCATGCACGAGGCGCTCGATCGCGCCGGCATCCGGAATGTCTTCCATTCCTCAGCCGGCACCGATCACGAATGGCAGACCTGGCGTCGGGGCCTGCACGATCTGGCCCCCCGGCTCTTTCAGAACGAACCGCCTACCTCCCGCCCATGAGCCTGCCCCTCCCCCGTTGCCGGACGCTCCTCCCGCTCCTGGCCACGCTTGCCTGGACTTCCATCTCCGGCCGGACGCAGCCATCGGTTCCGCTGCCTGCGCCGCTTGGCCTGCCGGCCCCGGGACCGACCAATGACGCACCCTATGCGCCGCAGCCCATCCTCCCCGGGGGCGTGGTGGTGCCGCTGTATCCGCCCGGATCCCCGCATCTCAAGGCGGACCGCGTGCGGGAGGCGGAGTTCTACCGGATGAGCCAGGCGGCGCCGGGACGCATCAGTTGGATCACCAACATCCACAATCCCTCCATCGAGGTGCATACCGTCGAGGGCGGCATCAACACCGGAGCCGCCGTCATCCTGGCGGCGGGTGGCGGACACCGGACGCTCAATGTGGGCACGGAAAGCGCAGACTTCGTCCCGTACTTCTTCAACTACGGCGTCAACACCGTGATCCTGCGCAACCGGCTCCGGGCCGACGGCTACGACGCGAAGGTGGATGCCGTGCGGGATGCGCTCCAGGCGATCCGGCTGGTGCGCGCCAACGCCGCGGCGTGGCGCCTGGATCCCCATCGCATCGGCATCATGGGGTTCTCCGCCGGCGCGGAACTGGCATCGCCCGCCGCGATCCTCTTCGACGAGTTCGACCGGACCAACAATGTGCCGGGGGATCCCCTGGCGGGCGTCTCGTCGCGCCCGGACTTCGTGGGCATCATCTATCCGGGCCCGACGCCGTTCGCGCGGGGCGCCACGCCGCCCATTCCGCGCAACACGCCCCCCGCCTTCATCACCTGCGCCGGCGCGGGCGACCGCGTCCATGCCATCTGGGCGGACGAGTATTTCGCGGCGATGCTCGATGCCGGCATTCCCAATGTGGAGATGCACATTTACGGCAACGGACGCCATCCCGGCGACCCGCTTCCCGACGGCAGCCGCATGAGCGGCGGCCTGACCCATCGCAATGGCATCCCCTTCGGCACCTGGCAGCACCGGTTCATGGACTGGTTCGGCGATCTGGGCTTCCTCCAGAAGCCCGGGGTGGAGACCCGGGCCGCGCAGGACATCGCGGCGTTCCTCACCCAGCCCGAACCCCGGCGCAGGCCGGGAGCGGGCGGCGGACCGGAGGGCGCCCGCACCAACCGTCCGCCGGGAAACTGAGCGGCCGCCCGGTCAGACCACGCCGTTCTTCGAGAACCAGGCCAGCATCCGCTTCCAGCCATCCTCCGCCGTCTCCTTCCGGTAGCTCGGGCGATAGTCGGCGTGGAAGGCATGCGGCATGTCGGGGTACACGTGGATCTGGCAGGTGGCGTCCTTGCCCGCCGCCTTCAGCGCGGCGTTGAGGCGATCCACGGCGGCCTGGGGAATGCCGGTATCCGCCCCGCCATAAAGCCCCAGGACCGGCGCATGAAGCTGGCCGGCAATGTCGGCCGGCGTTTGCGCCTGTGCCGGCGGATTCGGATTCAGCCCGCCGTACCAGGCGACCCCGGCCTTGATGCCCGGATTGTGCGCCGTGTACATCCAGGTCATGCGGCCACCCCGGCAGAATCCGGTGATGCCCAACCGCCCGATGTCCGCCTTGGGCTGCGTGCCCGCCCAGGCCACCGCGGCATCCAGGTCGGCAAAGCACTGTGCGTCGGTCAACTGGTTGGCCCCGGCCAGCACGTCCTTGATCTCCGGCAGCTTGGTCAGGTCCCCGATGCGCGTGTAGGGCTCGACCACCAGGGCAAAATAGCCGGCCTTGGCCAGTCGGCGCGCGACGTCCTTGATGTGTTCGTGGGCGCCCCAGATTTCAGGGATGACCAGGATGGTGGCGCATTTTCCAGTCCGCTGCGGCGCCGCGAAGTACACCGGGAGCTTCGTGCCGTCCTTCGCGGTGATCCGCGTCCCGCCACAGTCCAGGCCCTCCGCCGGGGTCACGATCATGGTCTGGGCGCACACCGGCTGCATCGAGACGGCGATGCCGGCCGCAGCCGAGGCGACGAGAAACTCTCTGCGGGATTTCAGTGAAGCCGGTCGGGTGTTCATGCGGGGGGAAGGATGGAGCCATGCGAGCGTCCGTTGTCACCCAAAATGACCGGCGGTCCCCGCATTACAAACGTGTAATCCGGCGGTAAGGCACCGGCCATCCAGGGGGCGTCTCTTCTGGCGTAACGAAGGACCGCACACGAGCGGTCCCCACCACAAATCACACAGAATCTCATGACTGCCCCTATGAATACCTACCGCAAGTTCATCCCGTTGCTGCTCGCCGGCGGACTCGTCGGCGCCGCCACAGCCACCTGGGCCGGCCCGAAGGCCTCCAAGCCCCCGGTGACCGAGGCGCCCACGCTGAACCTGGTCGTGGACGACACCCCGGTGTCCCGGGACGGACGCCTGCAGGGCACCTACTCGCCGGTGCTCAAGAAGGTGGTTCCCAGCGTGGTGCGCGTGAATGTGAAGCAGAAGGCGAAGTTCGCCTCCGCGCAGATGCCGGAGATCCCCCCGCAGTTCCGCCACTTCTTCGGACCGGGCATGCCCGGGATGCCCGGGATGCCGGGCGAAGGCGACGGCCCGCAGCGCATGCCCCGGGCCCAGGGCCTCGGCTCCGGCGTCATCGTCACCGCCGACGGCTACATCCTGACCAACAACCATGTGGTCGAGGGGGCCGAGGAGGTGAAGGTCGCGCTCCAGGACGGCCGTGAATTCGACGCCAAGGTGGTCGGACTGGATCCCAAGACCGATGTGGCGGTGCTCAAGGTGGACGCCGGCGACCTGCCCGCGCTGCCGGTCGGTGACAGCGAGCACCTGGAGGTCGGCGATGTGGTGCTGGCGATCGGCAATCCGTTCGGCATCGGACAGACCGTCACCATGGGCATCGTGAGCGCCACCGGACGCGCCACCATGGGGCTGGACTACGAGGACTTCATCCAGACCGACGCCGCCATCAACCCCGGCAACTCGGGCGGCGCCCTGGTGGACGCCTCCGGACGACTGGTGGGCATCAACACCGCCATCCTGAGCCGCTCCGGCGGCAACCAGGGCATCGGATTCGCCATCCCGGTGAGCCTGGCCCGCGACGTGATGGAGTCGCTCGTGAAGGACGGCCGGGTGACCCGCGGCTACTTCGGCGTGATGATCCAGGACGTGAATCCTGCGCTGGCGAAGAAGTTCGGTCTCGATGAACCCCGGGGTGCCCTGGTCGGGGACGTCACCCCGGAGGGTCCCGCCGCGGAGGCCGGACTGGAGAGCGGCGATGTGGTGACCACCCTGAACGGAAAGGAAATCCGTGACAGCCGGCACCTGAAGCTCTCGGTCGCCAAGATCCACCCCGGCGAATCCGCCACCGTGAAGGTGCTGCGCGGCGGCAAGGTGAAGACCCTCAAGGTCCAGGTCGGCGAACTGCCGGGCGAACCGGCCGTGGCCAAGGCGACGCCTGCCGAAGATGAAGGCACCCTGAACGGCGTGGGCGTCATGGACCTCGACGCCCGGTCGCGGAAGCAGTTCAACGTCCCGTCCGGCGTGGAGGGGGCCATCATCAGCGAGGTTGCGCCCGATTCCGCGGCGGCCGAGGCCGGATTGCAGGCCGGCGACGTGATTCTGGAGATCAACCGCACCGGGGTGAAGGACGCCGGCGACGCCGTCCGCCTCACCGAAAGTCCGGAGGAAAAGACCACGCTGCTCAAGATCTGGAGCCGCGGCGGCACCCGGTACCTGGTGGTGGATGAATCCAAGAGTTCTTCGGCGAAGGACAAGAAGTCCTGAGTTGAGTTGTGGTGTGAGTGGGATAGGTGGGCCGTCCGGGAAGGCAACTTCCCGGGCGGCTTTTTGCCATCCACAAGAGCCGACGTGAGGAGACTCAAACTCGACCGGGGAAACGAGGAATGATGAGTGATGAAGTGAAGGCGGGCCGGCTCTGGCGCCGCCCGATCGTCGCCGCCATCCGTGAAGATCCGTGCAATCCGTGTCTGCTCAGTGATCTCCAGTTCCCGATTCCGGGAAGGCCTCTTCCCGGGATTGGAACCCAATCCCACCGCCACACCGCCCCGGCCGCTGGAACTATTGCGTCTTCCCGGGGTCTGGCGTGACATTCGGAACTGGCACACCGCCTGCATTCCGGCATCCGACCGGCTCGTCACATGACTCCACTGATCCAGATTCGAAACCTCGAGAAATCGTTCCCCACCAAGCCCAGCCCGACCTGGGTGCTCCGCCAGATCTCGCTCGACATCGAGGAAGGCGAGTTCGTGACCATCATGGGTCCCAGCGGCGCCGGGAAATCCACGCTGCTCAGCATCCTGGGCCTGTTCGACAGCGAGTGGCAGGGCGAACTGGTGCTGGATGGCACTGTGGTGCAGTCGCTCAAGCCCAAGGAGCGTCAGGCATTGAACCGCCGGCTCATCGGATTCGTCTTCCAGCGGTTCCACCTGCTCGAGGACCTGACCGTGGCCGAAAACCTCGACGCACCGCTCAGCTACCGCGACCTCCGGAAGTCCGAGCGGGAGTCCCGGGTGGCCGACGCGCTGGACCGCTTCGGCATTGTCGGAAAGAAGGACCTGTTCCCGGCGCAGTTGAGCGGCGGACAGCAGCAACTGGTGGCGGTGGCGCGGGCGGTGATCGCCAGTCCGAAGCTGCTCCTGGCCGATGAACCCACCGGCAACCTGCACACCGAGCAGGGGGATGCCATCATGGATCTCTTCGAGCGCCTGAACCGCGAGGGCACCACGATCATCCAGGTCACCCATTCGGAGCGGAACGCCGCGCGCAGCCGGCGGATCATCCGGCTACGGGATGGCTGGATGGAGAATCCTCAATGACCAACGCCCGGGAATGCCCTAGCGTGACCCGGTGACGTTGATGGAGCAGATGACGGGCCTGGCCCGGGACGCCAAGGCCGCCTCCCGGGAGCTGGGACGTCTGGACACCGCCGAGCGAAGCCGCGCGCTGATCGCCATGGCGGACGCCCTGGATGCCGGCGCCGCAGCCCTGGTGGAGGAGAATATCAAGGATCTCGCCGTCGGGCGTGACCTCGGCCTGAGCGCGTCCATGATGGATCGCCTCACCCTCACGCCGGACCGCATCCGGGCGATGGCGCAGGGCGTGCGGGACGTGGCGACACTTCCGGACCCTGTCGGGCGTTTGCTGGACGAGCGGGTGCGCCCGAACGGCCTCCGCCTGCGCAAGGTCAGCGTGCCCATCGGGGTGGTGGTGATCATCTACGAGTCGCGTCCCAACGTGACCGCCGACGCCGCCAGTCTCTGCTTCAAGACCGGCAACGCGACCATCCTCCGGGGCGGCAAGGAGGCGCTGCATTCCAACCAGTGGATCGCCCGCGCCATGGTTGCCGCCGGACGCCGGGCGCTCGGGGACCGGTTCCCGGCCCACGCCATCCAGGTGGTGCCCACCCCCGATCGCGAGGCCATTCCAGCCCTTCTGTCCCTGTCCCAGTACGTGGACCTGTGCATGCCCCGCGGCGGGGAGGGATTGATCCGGGCCGTCACCGAGTGCTCCCGCGTCCCCGTGATCAAGCACTACAAGGGCGTCTGCCACGTCTATGTGGATCGCGAGGCGGACCTCGACATGGCGGAGGAGATCGTCTTCAACGCCAAGTGCCAGCGCCCCTCGGCCTGCAATGCCGTCGAGACCCTGCTGGTGGACCGTGCCATCGCGCCGCAGTTCCTGCCCTGCGTCAGCTCACGCCTGGCGACGAAGCAGGTGGAGTTCCACGCCGACCCGGAGTCCACCCCGCTCGTCACCCTGGGCGTGGGCAACCGCCCGTCCACGGTGCGTCCGGTGACCGAGGAGGACTACGAACGGGAGTACAACGACTACGTCATCAATGTCCGGGTCGTGGACGGCCTGGGGGACGCCATCGCCCACATCAACCGCCACGGATCCGCCCACAGCGATGCCATCGTGACCGCCAACGCCCGCGCCGCGGAGCGGTTCCTCAATGAGGTGGATTCCGCCACGGTGTACTGGAATGCCAGCACCCGGTTCACCGACGGCGGTGAGTACGGGATGGGGGCCGAGATTGGCATCAGCACCGACAAGGTCGGGGCGCGCGGCCCGATGGGACTGGAGGAGCTTTGCAGCTACAAATGGCAGGGCGTCGGCACCGGCCAGATCCGCAACTGACATTCAGCGACACCGGCATTCATGAAGGCCCTCCAGCTCACCGAGCCCAAATCATTCCGCATTCTCGACATTCCCGAGCCGGCGCCGCCCGGTCCCGGCGAAGTCCGGGTGCGCATCCACCGGGTGGGCGTCTGCGGCACCGACTATTCCGGCTACCTCGGCAAGATGCCCTTCTTCAGCTATCCCCGCATTCCCGGGCATGAGCTGGGCGTGGCGGTGGAGGCGGTGGGCCCGGGGGTGACGCGGGTGCGTCCGGGCGACCGCTGCGCCGTGGAGCCCTACCTCAACTGCCAGCGCTGCTCCGCCTGCCGGCGCGGCCATACCAACTGCTGCGAGCACAACCAGACGCTGGGCGTGATGTGCGACGGCGGACTCTGCGACTCGATGCTGCTGCCCGAGCGGAAGCTGCATCCGGCGCCGGACCTGTCGTGGGAGCAGGCGGCCCTGGTCGAGACCCTCGCCATCGGCTGCCATGCGGTGAACCGCGGCGCACCCCAGGCGTCGGAAACCGTCCTGGTGATCGGGGCGGGGCCGATCGGACTCTCGGTGATCGAATTCGCAAAGCTGAGCGGCGCGCGCACGGTGGTCATGGACATGAACCCGCGGCGGCTGGAATTCGTCCGGAACGTCATGGGCGTGCCGGACACCCTGCTCGTTCCCGGCGACGGCTCGGAACTCGCGGCGCTGTCGCAGGCCACGGAGGGCGAACTGGCCCACGTGGTGGTGGACGCCACCGGCTCCCACGCTTCCATGAGCCGCGCCCTCCAGTACTGCGCCTTTGCCGGCCGCCTGGTGTACGTGGGCATCACCCAGGCCGACCTCGCCTTCCCGCACGCCCCGGTCCTGCACCGGCGCGAGCTGACCCTGATGGCCAGCCGGAACGCGCTGCCCGGGGACTTCACCCGCATCATCCGCCTGATCGCCGAGGGACGCATCAACACCCGCCCGTGGATCACCCACCAGGCGGCCTTCGCCGACCTGCCGGACCGGATGGCCGAGTGGATCAATCCCGAGGCCGGCGTGATCAAGGCGGTGGTGACGGTGAACTGAGACACCCATGGGAACCGGAGGGCAGCGGCGGGCGGGATTCACCCTCATCGAGCTCCTGGTGGTGATTGCCATCATTGCGATCCTCGCCGGACTGCTGCTCCCCGCCCTCAGCCGGGCCCGCGCCCGTTCACTCGGCTCCGCCTGCCAGGCCAACGCGCGCCAGCTCCACCTCGGCTGGCGGCTCTACGCCGATGAAAACGGAGACCGGCTGGTGAACAATCACGGCGTCGGTGAAACACGGTCACGACGCGACAACTGGGTGAATCACGTCCTGAACTGGGAGGACACCGAGGAGAACACCAACATCACCTACGTGACCGGCGGCCGGCTGGCGCCCTACGTGGGCCGCAGTCTGGGCCTCTTCCGGTGTCCCGCCGACCTCTCGCGCTCGGCGGTCGGCCTGCGCACCCGCAGCTTCTCCATGAATTCGCTGGTCGGGGATCCCGGCGAACTCACCAACCAGTTCAATCCGACGCTGGTGCAGTGCTTCAAGGAATCCGACATCACCGCCCCCGCCCTGCTCTTCGTGTTCCTCGACGAGCATCCCGACACCATCAATGACGGCTTCTTCATGAACCGGCTGGGGGAGACGCCAAAATGGGGCAACCTGCCGGCCTCCTTTCACGGCGGCTCCGGCAACCTGGTGTTTGCCGACGGGCACGGGGAGTCCCACCGGTGGGTGGTGACGTCCGGCGAGGACGCCACCGTGCGCCCCAACGTCAAGGGCGGCGCCGGCGGCATCTTCGCCATCCGCAACACCGCCGACTGGGACTGGCTGCGCGAACGCTCCGGCACGCGGCGTCCGTGACTCGTGGCGACCGCGAGCCACGGTGCCGCCTTCACTTCATCACTCCCCGCGCTTCCTTCATCCTTCCCCCCAAAAGGTGGGGCGAGTTTTCAACGAGCCGTGCGCGCAACCACGAAGGACATCGTGGCGACTCCATACGCGCACGGCTCATCCGGAGATCCGCCCCACCCACACTCGGGACGCGTCGGGAGACGGCACCGTTGACAACCGCGGCGCCGAGCGGGAACGGTGTTCCCCTTCCATGAATCCCTGCCCTCCATGGAAACGGCGGTCGGCATTCACGCTGATCGAACTGCTGGTGGTCATCGCCATCATCGCGATCCTGGCCGGGCTGCTGCTGCCGGCGCTGAGCAGGGCCAGGGAACAGGGCCACCGGACGCTCTGCCTGAACAACCTCAAACAACTGCTTCTGGCCACCCACCTGTACGCCGGGGATCACCAGGATTTCCTGCCCTACACCTCCTGGAGTTCGGGAACATTCAACGTGGCCAACTGGGCCTACACGCGGGTCACCACCAACCGTCCTGACCACACCCTCGAGCGCGGTCAGCTCTGGCCCTTCCTCCAGACCCGCAAGCTGTTCTTCTGCCCGCTGGATCGCACCAACACCGTGCTGTTCCGGCAGCGGGAGATGAAGGTGTGCAGCTACATGATGAACGGCGCCGTCTCCGCCTATGGCACCGGCCCTTCGGGGCTCTATTCCACCTACAAGCTCACGCAGTTCAGTCCGGACGCCATGCTCTTCTGGGAGGCCGACGAGAAGCAGCCGTCCAATTACGACAATGTCGCCAGCCGCCCGGACGAGGGCGTGACCCGGCGGCATAACACCGGCACGGTCATGGGCAACTTCGGGGGGCACACCGAGTATCTGCGATTCAAGGTGTACGTGCAGGAGGCGGGGATTGGCGGTTTCCGGGGCAACCGGCCGGGACGCTTCTGGTGCAATCCCGGTTCCAAAACCGGAGACTGATCCATGGCATCCCCACACATCCGGCCCCGGTGTCCGCAGGTGGTGGCCTGCCTGATCGCGGCATCCCTTTGCCTAACGGCCTGCCGGCGCTCGGAAGGTGACGAACCGCGCATGGCCTCCACACCTGCCGAGGCGGCCGGACAGATCGAAGCGGCGTTCGCCGACGCCCCCGACACGTACCGCCAGGCCGCGGCAGACGCCTCGTCCGCACTGCGCTCCGGCGACCTGACCAAGGCCGTGGAGTCCCTGGGGGCCCTGCGGGCCAGCGAAAGTGTCACCCTGAACCAGGGCATGGCGGTACACAGTTCCCTGGTGCTGTTGGAGGCCCGGCTGGTCGCCGAGGCCGACGGAGGAGATGCCCGGGCACAGGAGGCCTACGCGCTGCTCCGGCGACTCAAGCAGAAGTAGGCCACCGGTCCTACCGGAGGACGGCGAGTTCCAGAATGCGGCCCGGAAGCCATCCCACCTGGTCCTTGAAGGACGCAGGGCGGGTGTACTCCAGCACGTAAAGCGTTCCGGGCGCCACCCGGGCCACGTCAATCGGCCGCGCCAGGGGTGACAGCAGGGTGTTGACCCGCGCCGCCCAGGTGCCATCCGCACGTCGCTCGGGCCGCACACTGAGCACATCAAATCCGGAGTCCTCGCCGGAACCCGTCCCGATCAGGTTTCCGAACCGTCCCACCGCAAACGAGTTCCTCACGGACTCCGGGAAGGACCCATCCAGCCAGACCAGGCCCGCTGGCGAACTGTGCGGATCAAACGTGCTCCCCGGAAGGGTGCCCCGCCAGCCATCGGGCCCGAGATTGGCCACGGGCAGCACGAAATCCACACCCGCGGGAGCCGGCGGGGTATGCGGATACCAGCGCGTCGCGGCGGGCGCCAGACCGAGTTGGTGGGGAAACCCGTGATGCCGCACCGCGCCGCCTGAACCCGGTCCCGGAGGCACTAGGACATCCATTTCCTCGCCGGCATGGGCATCGGGCCCGTTGCTCACGGTGAAGAGTGTCCCCGCACCGTCCCAGCCCAGGCTGTACGCGTTCCGGATGCCCCGTGCGATCACCTCGATGGAGGGCGCGTCCGACTTCGGATCCAGCCGCCAGATCGTCGCCGTCAGGTCCGTCTCCCCCATGCTTCCCAGGCTGGGGTCGGTGCCCGTCTCCCCGCCATCGGTCCGGGACCCGCTGCTGACATACAGCAGTCCGTCCGGTCCGAAGCGGATGTCGGAGATCCCGTGGTTGTACGGCCCGATGCCATAGGGGTAGGCGGTACGATACCACAGCGCGGGTTTGGCCGGTTTCGCGGCCACGCCCAGGGGACTGGTGCGATAGATGGACACCACATTGCTGACCAGCGGACCGCCCTCGACCCGCTGGTTCATGGTGATCCACAGGCGGCGTTCGGCATCCAGGGTGAAGCCCAGGGTGCCAAAGCCTCCGGGCGCGGTGTCGGGGTACTCCCCCGGCAGCAGCACCGGCACCAGCTTCTGGGCCGCCGCATCCACCCGCCAGACAGCCCCCTCCTGTCCGAGGGCGTACACCGGCCCACCCCGTCCATCGGAAGCCAGACGGGTGGCAAAGTCGGTCAGCCGCGCCACCTCCCGGAGGCGGAACCCTTCTGGGGCCTTCGGCAGCGGCCGGTAGGCATTGGCAGCCGCCAGCGCCTCGTAGGTGGGAAAGCGGCATTTCGCGCGCAGGCCGGCGACCTCCTCCGCGACCACCTGGCCTCCGGGATTCTTCCACGAATTCAGCACGAACGTCATCACGTCCGCCACCTGGGCATCGGTCAGCACGACCGGCGGCATGCGGCCGTGATAACCGCGTCCATTGACGGTGATGGGACGTTCCAAGCCCTCGAGCAGCGCCAGGATGGAATCACGCCGATGGTCCCGGAGGAAATCCGACCCCGCCAGCGGCGGATAGGTTCCGGGCACCCCGGCGCCCGTGACCTGATGGCACATGGAGCATTGGGCGAGATACAGCGCGCGTCCGCGCTGCACTGCGGCGGCGGCGTCTGCCTCCGCCGCCTGCAGGACGCCGCAACACACCGTCATCCACAATGCCAACGCCCACCGGGCCGTGCCTACCTGCTGGATCACGGGCTGCATCCTATCGGGTCGCGCCCCGCCCGTGAAGCCGGCAGACCGGTGCAGGATGCGGAGGTGCGCCTCTCACTTCCTGGGGTGGGGAGCGTGCGCCTCTGGCGTGCGGAACCGGACGTCCCGCCCGGTTCTTCGTCCACGGACATGGCTTCCTGGACCGAGTGGCGAATGGAGGCACAGGAGCCAAACAGTCCACGAGGGTCTGCGCGGGACGCCCCAGACCCACACGCGGGACGCGTGTGCTCCCCATCCAAAAACTTGAGAGGCGCCCGATGCGGAGAAGGAATCGCAGCCGCCAGAACCCAATGCCCGGTGGCCAAGAGAGCCCTCTGTCCGTAAGCTCAGAGGGTTCGCCACCTCCCCGTGAATCTCCGCCCTGCCTGGACCCATCGTCTCCGCCGGATCTCACCCCTGTGGTTCGCTCCCCTCCTCCTCCTCGCGGCCCCGCTGGAATGGAATTCCCAGCCCGGCTACCGGAACGCCCCGGTGCACCCTGTGGGCAGCGGCACCACAGGCTTCGCGCTCGTGCCGTCCGCCGGGTCGGGCGTCACCTTCTCCAATCGCCTGAGTGACGCCACGGTGGCGCAGAACCGTCTGCTGGAGCTGGGCTCCGGCGTGGCGCTGGGGGATGTGGATGGCGATGGCCGGGTGGATCTCTACCTCTGCGGACTCGAGGGGGACAACGTGCTCTATCGCAACCGGGGCGACTGGACCTTTGAGGACATCACCGCCACGGCTGGCGTGGGATGTCCCCGCCAGTTCTCCACCGGATGCGTGCTCGCCGACCTCGACGGGGACCAGGATCTCGACCTGCTGGTGAACAGCCTCGGCGGCGGCACGCGTGCCTTCCTCAATGACGGCTGGGCGCGATTCACGGAGGCACCCCAGCTTGGCCTCGGAGGAAACGGCGGCGCCACCTCCCTGGCGCTGGCCGATGTGGAGGGCGACGGCGACCTGGATCTCTATGTGACCCGTTACCGTACCGACACCTTCCAGGACCCACCGAGGGGCATCCGCATGGAGACCCGCCGGCTGCCCGACGGCAGCACGGAGATCGAGCCGCGCGACCGGTTCGTCGGGCTGCCCACCTTCTCCGGCGGCACCGAGGTGATCGAGCGGGGCGAGGCCGACACCTTCTACGTCAGCCGCGGCGGCACCAACTTCGTGGCGGCGCCCTGGAACGTGGGGGTCTTCCTCAATGAGCGCGGGGAGGCGCTCACCCATCCGCCGTCCGACTGGGGGCTGGCCGTGATGTTCCGCGACCTGAACGGCGACCGGCTGCCCGACCTGTATGTCTGCAATGACTTCGTGCACTGGACCGACCGCCTCTGGCTGAACCAGGCCGGACGCCGTTTCCAGGAGGCGCCCCGCCGGGCGCTGCGCAGCATCAGTCTTTCGTCCATGTCCATGGATGCCGCGGACATCAACCGTGACGGGCACGATGATTTCTTCGTCGCGGAGATGCTCAGCCCGCGTCGCGAGGACCGGGCGCGGCAGCGTCCGGACACCCTGGAAAATGCCATCAGGTGGCCGGTGGAGAATCCCGAGTTCCGTCCGGAGGTCACCCGCAACACCCTGCAGCTTGCCCGCGGCGACGGGACCTGGGCGGAGATCGCCCAGCTTGCCGGAGTCGCCGCCACCGACTGGACCTGGTCGTCGGTGTTTCTGGATGTGGACCTCGACGGCTGGGAGGACCTGCTGGTCACCACGGGCAACAACCACGATGTCCAGGATGCCGATGTGCAGGGTGAGATCATCCGCGCCGGCGGCTGGAAGTCGCCGGAACGCCGCCTGCAGAGCCTCGCCCAACTGCCGCGGCGCGAGACGCCGTCCATGGCCTTCCGCAACCGCCGCGACCTGACCTTCGAAGACACCAGCAAGCCCTGGGGATTCGACCAGCGCGGGATCGCCCACGGCATGGCGCTGTTTTATTTTT
>JAFLEG010000368.1 GCA_017302195.1 Verrucomicrobiota bacterium | reverse complement strand
CCCGGGGCATGGCTCCGGGCACTGGAGATTCCCCGGTCTTGAGCAGCGCATCCGCCGCGGCGGGATCCTCGCGGTACCGCGCCAGTTGCCGCTCGTAGGTGCCGTGCAGGACTTCCAGTTCGCCCGCGGCCGGGCGGCGTCCGAGGGTGTGGCGGAAGGCCCGGAGCAGACGCCGTTCGAGATCCGACGGTTCTTCCCGGAAGACACGCTGGGCAAGTCCGCGGGCCGCCTCGACGAAGCCCGGGTCGTTCATGAGCACCAGCGACTGCAGGGGCGTCTGGGTGCGCTGCCGGGCGAAGGTGCACACCTCCCGGTTGGGCGCGTCGAAGGTCGCCAGCGGGGGATAATGCGCCGACCGCCGCCAGAACACGTAGAGGCCGCGTCGGTAGAGCAGGTTGCCCTTGTCCTGGACATACACCGAGTCGGTGCCGTCCCAGATGCCGGCCGGCTGGTAGGGCTTGACGCTCGGACCGCCAACCACCGGATTTAGCAGGCCGGCGATGGAAAGTGCATTGTCGCGGATGAATTCGGCATCCAGTCGCAGCCGCGGTCCGCGCGACACCAGGCGGTTGTAGGGATCCTGCTCCAGCTTTTCAGGCGGCACCTGGGCGGACTGGCGATAGCTGGCCGAGGTGACGATCCGGCGGATCAGGCCCTTGACGTCCCACGGTCCGGACCGCGGACCGGGCACCCCGCCGGCAACATCCCCCTCCCGGAACTGGACGGCCATCCAGTCGAGCAGTTCCGGATGACTGGGCCACTCGCCCTGGGAACCGAAGTCATTGGCAGTCTTGACCAGTCCGGTGCCGTAGAACAGGGCCCAGAGGCGGTTCACCGTGACCCGGGTCATGAGCGGATGCTCCGGCGCTACCAGCCAGCGGGCCAGGGTCAGCCGGTTCACGGGGCCCTCGGGCAGCGGTGGCAGGAACGCCGGTGTACCGGCGGTCACCCGTTCGCCGCGGGTTCGGAAATCGCCCCGGGTCAGCACGAAGGTCGGCCGGGGCGGATCCATCTCCTCCATCACCAGCGTCGTCGGAATTTCCGACATCAGCCGGTCCTTGCGCTGGCGCGCGGCGGCCAGGGCCGATTCGGACCGCAGGTAGTCCACGGCATGCAGCTCCCGGTAGAATCGCGCGAGATCGGTGCGCTCCTCGTCGGAGCGCTGTCCACGGGACCGGCGGACAATGGTCAGGAAGTCGGCCAGCAACTGGGCGCGGATCTCCGCCTCGGGGACCTCGCGGTCCGCAAAGCGCCAGTCATCCAGGGTCGCGGACAGGTTGGCGTCACCGTTCCGGGAACCCAGGCGCAGGGGTTCGGTGGTGATGATGGAGGCGCTGAGCTGATCTTTCTGCGTCTCGGTGTCGCGGCGGCGTCCGTTGATGTAGATCTTCACGCCGGAGGCCTTGCCGGATCCGTCCCAGGTGACCCAGAGGTGCTGCCACTGGTTGGCCGGCATCGGCTCCCGGGCGCGTACCTTCAGGGCGTTGTCAGGCCAGGCGTGGATCAGGTGCACCTCGGGGCGTCCGTCCGCAAGGTGCAGATCGAATCCGCGAAGGGCCGGACCCTTCTCCATGCGGCTGAGCACCGCGCCGCTGCCCTGAAAGCGGATCCAGCCCCCGAAACTGGCGGCGTTGGTGCTCTCGAATCCAAAGGCCGGACCCAGATCCACGTGGGTGCGCCCGTCGAGCTGGAGCGCCTTGCCGAGGCGTCCATCCACAAACACGGGACCGGCATCCAGCCGCAGCGTGCCGCCGGACGATGCCCCGGGTTCCGGCGAGGTGACGGCCGGAGCGGCTGAGACGGCGAGGCCGGTGTTCGTGGACTGCAGCGTCAGGTCGCCGTCCAGCGGCAGGCGCAGGGCCCGGGCAAGTCCCTCCGGTGCGGCGGGGGGCTGCTCGATCAGCTCGCGTTCCCACTTCTCCTGGGTTTCTCCAAGTTCGTTGGCGCGGTCCTGCAGGGTCTTCTCCGCATCCTTGAGCGTGAATTCCGCCTCGACCAGTTGCAGCGCCTGCTCCGGCGTCGGCACCGGCAGGCGGGGCGGGGGATTGTCGGTGCGGATGCGGTCCAAGCCCTTCTCCGGCACGTTGTGGAAGAAGGCGTACAGCCGGTAGAACTCCCGGGTGGTCATCGGGTCGTACTTGTGGTCGTGGCACTCGGTGCAGCCCACGGTCATTCCCAGCCAGACGGCACCCAGCGTGTTCACCCGGTCCACGACATACTTGTTGAGGTACTCGTCGGGATCGGCCCCGCCCTCGTCATTGGTCATGTTGTTGCGGACGAATCCGGTGGCCACCCGCTGGGACTGAGTGGGATTGGGGAGAAGATCGCCGGCGAGCTGCTCCACGGTGAAGCGGTCGTAGGGCAGGTTCTCGTTGAAGGCGCGGATCACCCAGTCGCGCCACAGCCACAGGAAGCGCACGCCGTCGAAGTGATAACCGCTGGTGTCCGCAAAGCGCGCCAGGTCCATCCAGTGAGTGGCCATGCGCTCGCCGTACTGGGGCTGGCCCAGGAGGCGGTCCACGGTCTGCTCGTAGGCGTCCGGACGCTCGTCCGCGAGGAAGGCGTCCATCGCCTCGATGCCGGGGGGCAGTCCGGTCAGGTCGAGTGTCACCCGGCGCAGCAGCGTGGCGCGGTCGGCCTCCGGATTTGGCTTCAGCCCCTGGGCTTCCAGCCGAGCCAGCACGAAACGGTCGAGCTCGTTCCGGGGCCAGGCGGTGTCGCGAACCGGGGGCGGCTCCGGACGCCGTGGCGGCACGAAGGCCCAGTGATCCTGCCAGGGGGCGCCTTCAGAAACCCAGCGCTCGAGGAGCGTCCGCTGGGCTTCGGACAACGGCTTGCCGGTCTCGGCCGGGGGCATGAGGTCGTCCGGATCGGACGTCCGGATGCGCGTGACCAGCGTGCTCCGCTGCACATCGCCCGGGATCAGGGCATGCGCGCCGGAGTTCAGCGCCCGGAAGGCGTCCTCCTTCCGGTCCAGCCGCAGGTCGCCCTTGCGCTTTTTCTCGTCGGGCCCGTGGCAGGCGTAGCAGTGATCGGAAAGGATGGGGCGGATGTCGCGGTTGAAGTCCACGGGCGCCGCGGTGGCGGTGCCCAGCAGCAGCAGTCCGCCCAGGCACCGGGCAACCGGGCGCGGCAGGGACAGTCGGGGACGGCTCATCTCCCGGAGGTTACCGGGAGGCGGCTCCGGAAACAATCCACTCTGTCGGCCGTTCGGGAGTAATTCATCTCCGGATGGCCATCGGAACCCCGGCGCCGACTCCGATAGAAATGTCTCCGATCCCCGACAACCACCACACGCGTCGGTATCGAAATCAGTCCCCAGACCGCCCCTCCGTGAGGAGCTGTGCCATCCGCGTCCCCCCGCTCATGGCCCGGTCCGGAGTTTCCCACCGTCCCGGGTTTGAGCTTCATCCGGCGGCGTCCCCGGCGGTAGTCTCTGGCCCGTGTCCACACGGGTTCGTGTCGCGGTATTGGGGGTGGGGTCCCTTGGCAAGGAGCATGCCCGGATTTTCGCCGAGCTCTCCCGCCTGGGGGTCTGCGAGTTTGCCGGGGTTTATGACGTGAACGCCGAGGCCGCCCGGACACATGCCGCCAAGCACGGCGTCCGCGCCTTCGGCAGCGTGGCGGAGGCCGCCGCGGCGGCAGAGGCCCTGACCGTGGTCACCCCCACCGTCACCCACGCCGCGCTGGCCCGCGAATTGTTGGCGGCCGGCCGTCACCTGCTGATCGAGAAGCCCATGACGGACAACGGCGCCGAGGCCGCCGAGTTGGTGGAGTTGGCGACCCGGCATGGGGTGATCCTTCAGGTGGGGCATGTGGAGCGGTTCAATCCGGTGGTCGGCTACCTGGAACAGGTGGCGCGGCATCCGCGCTTCATCGAATGCCACCGCCTGTCGCCGTATCCGGCGCGCAGCACCGACATCGGGGTGGTGCTGGACGTGATGATCCACGATCTGGACGTCATCCTGGCCTTCGTGAAGTCGCCGGTGGTTGGCATCGAGGGTGTGGGCATCTCCGTGCTGAGCACCAGTGAGGACATCGCCAACGCGCGGCTCCGGTTCGCCAACGGCTGCGTGGCGAACATCACCGCCAGCCGCATCAGCCCCGAGCGCATGCGCAAGATCCGGGTGTTCAGCGCCGGCCCCGAGCCCACCTACATCTCCCTCGACTACCGGGCGCAGGAAGGGTTTGCCTACCGGCTGGCGCATTCCGACGAGCCGGAAAGCTCCCTGTTCAAGAAGCTGCTGTCGGCGAAGGATTCCGCGATCGTCAGCGAGTTCGCCGGACGCCGGATCGTCCGCGAGCCGGTGCCCATCGCCAAGGAGGAGCCGCTCCGGCTCGAACTCGCCCACTTCGTCGCCTGCGTCCAGGAACGCCGGACCCCAAAGGTCAGCGGCGAGCAGGCGCGGGTGGCGCTGGAGGTGGCGTTCGAGGTCACCCGCCAGATCCGGGAGTCGGAAAAGGCCCTCCGCGCCTCGGCCGCCCCCTGATGGATGCGCTTCGTGAGTCTCCGAGGGGGTGAGATGCGCCCGGGAAGCGTCGAACCGTTGGATGAAGCTTGAATCCGGCATGCCGGCCGGCTACCTACTCCCTCCCGGCGTTTCCGCCGGGTCCTGACGGCAGCCTCCGCCATCCAACGCGGCGGCCGGCCGCAGCCGATGGGGCCAGCGTAGCTCAGCGGTAGAGCAGGGGACTCATAAGCCCTTGGTCGGAAGTTCGATTCTTCCCGCTGGCACCACCTTGATTCCATCCACAGCCAGCCCGCGGTGGCGCTCCCGCCACAGGGGAAGGCGGGCATGAAGTTGCGCCAGTACGGGTTCCACTGCTGGCGCCGTGCGGTGTCGGTGACTACTTTTTCGCGCCGCGGTCTTGCGGCGTTGACGATGGAGTTCCCGTTCAAACAATGGCCTATCGGTATTCTGTGCTGGGTGGCCGGCCTCGGATTGACGGCGGCGGAGTGGAGGCCGGAAGGCGCTGGACGCCTGCGCGCCCTGCCGCCCGCGTCCGGTACCCAGCCCGGATTCACCTCCATGGAATCCGGGCAGACCGGCGTTACGTTCAGCAATCTGCTCTCCGAGGCGCGCTCGCTCACCAATCACATCCTGATGAATGGATCGGGGGTGGCCCTCGGGGACATGGACGGCGACGGGTGGTGCGACGTGTTTCTGGCGGGGTTGGACGGCCGCAGCACGCTGTACCGCAATCTGGGTAACTGGCGCTTTGGCGATGTCACGTCGGGTGCCCTGCCGGATGGAGGTGATCCGGAATTCGCCCTGCGGCGTCTGGAGGCCAGCGGCGCGGTGTTTGCCGATCTGGATGGTGATGGATTT
>JAFLEG010000367.1 GCA_017302195.1 Verrucomicrobiota bacterium | reverse complement strand
AGGCCCCGAGCACTGCTGCATAGGCAGCCGCGAGCAGAAATGGCTTCTTGGCATTGAACTGCTGCCGGGTCAGTGAGGCCTTGGGCATCAGATTCAGCTCCACCGGGCACTGCGCCACATTGCGGAGACCGAGGCCCACCACTTCGCCAAATTGCGGTGCGACAGGTTCCAACTGGGCTACATCCACCCCGGCATCCATTTGGACACTCCGGAACGGATTCATGAACTCCACGGGCAGTCCCAGCTTCTCCTCAAAGAACTGGGCGGCGTAGGGCATCAGGGAGCCGCCACCGCACAGATACACGCGCACCGGGGCGGCACCGCCCTGCTGCGTTCGGTAGAACTGGATGGTCTGATTCACCTGCAAGTGCAAGCGGGTGAGCACGTTGCGAGCCACCTTTGAGACGGCGGCAACCCGGGGATTATCCGGTTCCTCGTAGGCCCCGCCCAAGCTCACGAATCCCTCGGAAAGCTTGAACTTCTCCGCCTCGTCAAAGCGCAGCTTGCCCTCAGCGGCAAATTCCTGGGTGATGGCGTTGGCCCCGACATTCACGCTGCGTGCGTAGTATTTGCTGGCCTCGAACAGCAGCACGTTGCTGGTCTTGGCACCCACATCAATCAGGAGGCTGCATCCTTCCACGTCGCCGTAATTGAAGCGAAAGGTGTTGGCCAGGGCGCCGATGGAGGCATCCACCACCTGGATTTTGAGCCCGGAGGCCTCGCCAGCCCCGAACAACTGCTTCTCGACGATGTCGGTCTTGACCGCCACCAGAAGCACCTCCAGCTCTCCGCCGGCACTGGTGCCAAGAATCTGGTAATCCCAGGCGGTTTCTGCCAGGGGAAAAGGGACGTTCTGCTGCGCCTCGTACTGGATGATCTGGGTCACCTTCGAGGTGTCCACAGGCGGCAGCTTCACGAATTTCGAGAACACCTGGAACCCGGGGGCGCACAGGTTGATTCCCTTGGCGGTGAATCCCCCCTCGGACAGCAGTTCGCCCAAGGCCTTCTTCACCACGGCTTCACGCGCGGCATCCTGCGAACCGGCAAGCCCCAGCGGTTTCAGCCCGAAACGCAGCAGCTTCAAGCCGCTGCCTTCCACGACTTCAAACTCGGCCGCTTTCAGGCATCCAGCCCCGAAATCAACCGCCAGAAATGTTTTTGATGACTTCAACATGGGGACAGGTCTCCCACCGCTCGCTGCCCATCGCGAACCCGTCTGGAAACAGCCAGTCGGCAACCAAAGATGGCGAAAGCGACCGGGTAGGTAAGAAAAGCGTTCATGCGGGTCAAACAGAAAACCCTTGGGAACTCGAAAAAATTACAACTGTGCACATGTAATGCGCAAGCCGATTGTCAGGAAATTCGCCGGCGCCAGAGGAAGAGCCGCTCACGCCCGGCGCGGGAAGCGAAGGAGCGCGATGACCCGTGGCGCACCAGTTCGAAGTCCGCCCCGAATCGCCGGAGCACCTCGTCCACCGTGACCCCGTAGGGCGGGCCTCCGGCATCCGCCGGCTGCAGGTAATGGACCGCCAACAGGTGGCCGCCGGGCCGCACCCAGCCGGCCGCCGACCGCACATAGGCGTCCCGGTGCTCCGGGGAAATGGCACAGAACAGCGTGTGCTCAAACAGCCAGTCCACCGGCGCGACGGGCGGATCCTTCAGGAAGTCCCCCTGGAGGAACCGGAGGTGCGCCGGAGCACCAGTAGTCATCGAGCGCGCCTCGGCCACCGCCGTGGGCGCCAGATCCAGTCCGAGCACGTCGAAGCCGGCCAGCGCCCAGGCCCGCGCATCGTGTCCACGACCGCACCCCGGCACCACCACGGTCCCCTGCCGGGGCCATTCGCCGGGCCAGGCGGAGAGGAAATCCTGAAGGGCCGGCGCGGCCTCTCCATGATCCCACCGGGTGTCGCGCGCCTGGTACAGATCCTCCCAGTCCACAGCGCGCGGCGCCGGACGCCCCGCGTTCATCAGCCGATCCCAGCCCCACCCCTCCAGCGACTCCGCCGCCTCGGCCGGCGAGTGTTCGAGCAACTCCTGCAGGGTTTCCCCTCCCGTAGCCACCGCCAGACAGCGGGCGCCGATGGCGCGGGCGCACTCCACGTCGGCCCGGGTGTCGCCAACGACCACCACCTCCTCGCCGGACAGCGGACGCCCCAAATGGCGGGACCCCCGTTCCAGGGCGATCCGCGCCAGCGCATTTCGGTCCAGATGATCATCACCAAAGGCCCCCAGCACAAAGGAGGCGGCGAGTCCATGCGCCGCGAGCTTCAGACCAGCGCCCAGCCGGATGTTTCCCGTCAGCAGGCCGAGCACCGGCGGCTGGGAAATCTCCGGCAGGGTGCCCATCAGCCCGGCAATGCCTGGACACAGCTCCCCCGGCTGACGGTGCAGCTCGTCGTCCAGAAGGAAGACATAGGCATCCAAAAAATGGCGCCGTTCGGCGTCCGAGTCGGGCAGACCGTGCGCCTGCAGGAACTCCTGGACGATGGAGCCGTCCGTCCGTCCGTGGAACCGGATGCCCCGGGTGCCGTCGCGAATGCCATAGAGGCGCTCAGCCACCCGGGCAAAGGCGCGCACCCCGGCGCCGCCGGTGCGGATCAGCGTGCCGTCAATGTCGAACAGGATCAGCCGCGTCGTCACCCGCCGAGCCTGAACCCGCGACACGCGTCCGGCCAAGGCCGTTCTCCCGGACAGCTCAGTGAAGGCGCCAGATTCCGGATGCCTACCCGGGATGCCGCCACACGCGCTCACGGGCCAGCTCCACCAGACGGCGGTCACGGCGAAGATCACCAAATCCGAACCGGGGAACGCCGCTTTGATCGCGCCCCATCAGGTCGCCCGGCCCCCGCAACCGGAGGTCCTCCTCGGCGAGTGCGAAACCATCCGCGCAGCCGGCCACCACCCGCAGCCGTTCAAGTCCGTCCGGTGTTGCCGCCGGGCCTGCGAGCAAAATGCAGTGGGATTCCAGCGCGCCTCGGCCAATGCGTCCCCGCAACTGGTGGAGTTGGGCAAGCCCAAACCGCTCGGCATTCTCGATCAGGATCACCGTCGCCCGCGGCACATCGAGCCCGACCTCGACCACGCTGGTCGCCATCAGCACGGCGATCCGTCCCCCGCGGAATTCCGACATCACCGTTGCGGTCTGCTCGGGAGGCATCCGGCCATGGACCATGCCCACCCCATGCGGTGACAGGGCCTTGCGGACCGTCTCCAGCTCCCGGGTGACCGCCTTGAGATCTTCGGATTCCGCCTCCCCCACCCTGGGATACACGAGGTAGGCCTGGTGACCCCGCTCCAGTTCCCTGCGGACAAACGCCCAGACCTTCGGCAGCGCCTCCCGGGTGCGGACGTGAGTCCGGATGGGACGCCGTCCGCCCGGCAGTTCGTCCAGCACGCTGACATCGAGGTCGCCATACACCGTCAGCCCCAGCGTCCGCGGAATCGGCGTGGCGGTCATGACCAGCAGATGAGGATACCGCCCCTTTCGCAGCAGCCGGTCGCGCTCGGCGACCCCAAACTTGTGCTGTTCGTCAATGATCACCAGGCCGAGGCGCTCCAATTGAAAGCCATCCTGCACCAGTGCCTGGGTCCCGACCACCACGGTCGGTGCCGAACCGGACCGCAGCTCCCCGCCCGTCTCCGGGAACTTCCGGCTGCCTGTGCGCACCTGCACCGTGATGCCAAACCCGGACAGAGCCCGTTCAAAGACCCCGGCAAGCTGTCCGGCCAGAATCTCCGTCGGCGCCATCACCGCGACGTTGTACCCGGACTCGAGGGTCATGAGCGCGGCGCAGATCGCCACCAGCGTCTTCCCCGATCCCACATCCCCCTGGAGCAGCCGGCGCATGGGCACCCCGCCGCCGAGTCCGCTCCGGATCTCCCGGAGCACCCGCGTCTGGGCCGCCGTCAACGGGAAGGACAGCCCGGCCAGGAACGGCCGCATCCATCGGTTGCTCCCGGCGCACGGCAGCACGGTGGCCTGACGCTCCAGAGTGCGGCGGCGGCGGAGCAGGCCCCGCTGAAGCTCCACGAATTCATCGAGGGCCAGGCGGCTCCGGGCCCGTTCCGCCTCCGCCAAATTCTCCGGGAAGTGGATCTGCCGGATCGCGCTGCGCCGGTCCGGACACCGCCCCACCGTCAGCCCGAGGGCCAGAGCATCGGGTCCCTCGGCCGCTGGCAGCTCCGCGCCGGCAAGCCCCAGCTCGGGATGCGGCTCCTGGACCTGGTCGCCGAACCGTTCCAGCGCCTGCCAGGTGAGCGAGCGCATTGCCCGCTGGGTCAGCCCCTCGGTGGACGGATAGACCGGCACCCAACGATTGAGGTGCACCGATTCCTCCCCGTCGGCAACCACCTTCTCCGTCTCGGGATGATCCATGGTGCGCGGACGCAGCGAGTGCACGTGGCCGAAGATGAGCAGATCGTCGCCGACTGCGAAAAGCCGCTCCAGAAAAGGCAGGTTCCACCACCGGCAGTGCAGCCGCGCGGTGCCATCCTCCACAATCAACTGGAACACCGACTTGCCACTGCGGAACCGGTTCACCCCGGCGGCGACCACCCGTCCGCGCACGGTGGCCGGCGCCCCCTCACGGACCTCGCGGATGGCCAGAAACTGCCGCCGGTCCTCGTAACGCCGCGGGGCGTGCAGCAGCAGGTCACCCACGGTCCGGAGGCCCAGCCGATCCAATTGCATCCTTCGCTCACCGACCACGCCGCGCAACACGGTCACCGGCGACGCCAGCGCCACCGCGACGGCGGTACCCTCCATGGACAGCCAGCTGGCCGTGATCCAGCCCTGGATTCTCAAAATCACGAGGGCAACCGTGAGCAGCAGGGGCAGGTACGCCAGTACCACCCAACGGCCCACCGCATCGTCCCGGCGCCAGGCCAGTCCGCCGAGCACAAAACTCAGCACCGCACTCAGGACCAGCGCCGGTGTCATCGCCGCCACCTGCAGCGGCTGCTCGACCCACGGAAACGCCGCCACCAGCAGCAGGATCAGCGCACCGGCCAGCAGGGCCAGCCGGTCGGTTCGGGGATACCGTCCCGACACACTGCACAGGTGGCGAAGGAACAGGATATTGATGCCCGCGGTGGCCGTTGGCAGCACGGTGGACGCCAGATTGGCCCAACGGGGTGAGTCGTCCCACAGCAATTGGGCGGCGACCCCGGTCATCGCGGCGATGGTGAGTGTCAGCGCCGACGCATGCACCGCCGACCAGGCAAATACCTGCTCACGGTGCAAAGCCCACACGATCAGGCAGGTGACCGCCATCAGCGCCATCGTGCCGAAGACCATGCCGAGCAGGAGGTACCCGCGCTCCCGGGCCTGCT
>JAFLEG010000366.1 GCA_017302195.1 Verrucomicrobiota bacterium | reverse complement strand
ATCAAGCTGACGCTGACATACCCCGCTTCCACCGGCCGGAATTTTCTCGAACTGCTCCGGGTCGTGGACTCCCTGCAATTGACGGCAAAGTACCGTGTCGCAACTCCTGCCGATTGGAAGGCTGGGGATGACTGCATCATCACCCCGGCCGTCAAGGATCCGGAGGCGGAAACGCTTTTTCCCAAGGGGATCCGCCGGGTAAAGCCGTACCTGCGCTACACCCCGCAGCCTGATCGTTGATGCCAGGGCAGGTGTGACGCCCTTTCAGGGTCTCTGCTTGCCTCGAAGCCGGTCACTGCAACCTGGCTTCGCGGATTCGTGTTGGGCTGGTTCCAAGGTGTGCCTGCGCCCGGGTTGTCGCTGGTGATTTACACCTCAAGGTGCAGAGGTGAGCGTGCCGATTTCGATTGGATGTTCCTGCGTCTTCACTTTTTGGCGACTCCCGCTTGTCGGCCAAGCTTCCCTGTGGTGTCCTGTCGGCGATCCCAGAATCAATGCCCGCGTTTGCCATGCATTCGTAAGTCGCGGTCGCCATGTACATCCTTGGACTCGTCGTGCTGTTCACCTTGCTCGCCTTGGTGGTCGGTACGGCTGTTGCCAGTGAACTGTAGTCGCTGAGCGGCACAGTTTTCCGGAGGAACAATCCGCGAGGAGGCCGCGGATGGTGGGTCATGTTCCCTTGTGGCTGCTGCGTCCAGTGGCGTCGGGCACCGGATGGTGTTCGACGCATGGAGTGCGCTGATCGGTGGTCTGCGAGCAACTTTTTTGATCTATGCCTTGATGCCCGGCGCGGCGCGTGCTCACTTGACGGCATCCCCTAATCGGCATCGGCAACGATGCCTAACACGCGTTGGAGCATGAGCATTCTCTTCTTTGCTGGATTTGCGGTCACCTTCATCGTGCTTGCCCTGATGGTCGGCACGGCGGTCGCCGGTGAGCTTTGATGCACAAAGGAACAGTTGGCATCAGCGCTTGGCTCGTTCTTGGTCAACCCCGAGAACGCCCCAGGCGCTTCACTTCGAGTGTGCCAACGACGACGTCCCGATTTGCGCGATGGATTCAGGACGGTGATCGTTAAAGATGGATTTCTTGGATGCTTGAGGACTCGGGGATGGTTAGGCTTCCCCGGTGGATTGGCTGTGGAAAGCTTCTGGCCTGCAGGATCTGGCAGATCGGGTCTGGGCGGGTGAGCGGTTGTCTGAAGAGGACGGTCTCCGGTTGTTGCAGTGCCGCAACGTGAACGCGGTGGGCGCACTGGCTGATGCGGCCAATCAGCGACGAAACGGGCGGCGGGCGACCTACATCCTCAACCGGTACATCAACTACTCAAACTACTGCATCCTGAGCTGCCAGTTTTGCGCCTTCAGCCGGAAGAAGCGTGATTCGGACGGGTTTGAGCTGACGGAGGAACAGATGGTGCACAAGGCGAGGGAAGCGCTTGCCTTGGGGATTACGGAGTTGCACATCGTCGGTGGCCTGCATCCTTCCCTGCCGTTTTCCTACTACACCGGTTTTCTCAAGGCACTGAAGGCCCTGGATTCCCGGTTGCAGCTCAAGTGTTTCACGGCCATCGAGATCCTCCATCTGGCATGGCTCGCCCGAAAGCCGGTGCGGGATACACTGGAAGAGCTCAAGGCCGCCGGGTTGGCGTCCCTGACCGGAGGGGGGGCGGAGATTTTCCGCAAGGAAGTCCGGGAGCAGATCGCCCGGGGCAAGGAGTCCGGGGAGGAGTACCTGGACGTGCACCGGACCTGGCATCAGATCGGCGGTCGCAGCACCTGTACCATGCTCTACGGGCACCTGGAATCGCTGGAGGACCGGGTCCATCACCTCGGCCAACTGCGGCGGCTGCAGGATGAAACGGGCGGGTTTACCGGGATCGTGCCGCTGCCGTATCAGCCGGAGAACAACGCGATCCCCGTCCCGCACACCCCCAGCGGATTCGATCAGTTGCGGACCATCGCTGTTTCCCGGCTGTTTCTCGACAACTTCGACCACATTACCGCCTATTGGGTGGGCATGGGGCTGCGCATGGCCCAGGTCGCGCTGAGTCATGGAGCCGATGACCTGCACGGCACCATCCTGGAGGAACACATCTTCCACATGGCAGGCGCCCGCTCCCCACAGCTCCAGACCGAACACACCCTGGTGAAGGCCATCCGCGAGGCGGGACGCGAGCCCGTGCAGCGCGATACCTTTTACCAGCCCGTCGCCGTCCATCCGGAGGCGGGCCTCCTGGCGGCACTGAACCGCCTTGAGCAAACCGTCCAGGCGCGCGCTGCCGGGGATGCGGGGGCGGACGTCCGGGAGCCGCTGGCCGAACTGGACCGCCTCGCCAGCGCGCTGCCGGCCGATGCCGATCCCGAGCTGATCCACTATCTGCGCCGCCGCAGCTACGAGAAGGCCCGGTTGTTTTTGGAGGGGCGCCTTGCGGCGATTGAGAAGGGCGGATGTCTTCGGAATGCGGAACGAAACCCGGAATCCGTCGCGTGACCCCGATCTCCACCGCACAGGATACCATCACGGCCCTGGCCACGCCCCTTGGAGAGGGGGGGGTGGCGGTTCTCAGGATCTCGGGGCCACAGGCCCTGCAGATTGGCGATGCCGTGTTCCGGCCGGCGGGCTCGTCTTCGCGGCGTCCCACCGAGGCCGAAAGCCACACCGTGCACTACGGCCATGTCGTCCGGAATGGCATGCGACTGGACGAGGTGTTGGTGACTGTTCTGCGTCCGCCCCGGACGTACACCCGCGAGCCGACCGTGGAAATTTCCTGCCACGGCGGACTGGTGGTTGCCCGGTTGGTGCTGGAGGCGGTGCTGGCTGCCGGGGCCCGGCTCGCCGAGCCCGGAGAATTCACCCAGCGGGCCTTTCTCAACGGCCGTCTCGACCTGGCCCAGGCCGAAGCGGTCGCCGACCTGATCCACGCCCGCACCACCTTGGCAGCCAGCGCCGCCCAGGCCCAGTTGGGCGGGGCCCTTTCCCGGAGGATCCATGCCGTGCGGGACGACCTGATGAGCGTCCTGGCGCATGTGGAGGCGCATCTGGATTTCCCCGATGAGGACATTGCGCCGGATACCGGGCAGCGGTTGAGGAGGCGCCTGGAAGAGGCCGCCACGACCGTGGACGTGCTGATCCAGACCGCCCACGACGGACAGGTGCTGCGCCGGGGGTTGCGGGCGGCGATTGTGGGGCGTCCCAATGCGGGAAAGTCCTCCCTGCTCAACCGCCTGCTGGGACACGATCGGGCCATCGTGTCTCCGGAGCCTGGAACCACCCGCGACACCGTCGAGGAAACCGCTGGCATCCGCGGGATCCCCGTGGTGTTCATTGACACCGCCGGATTGCGGGAGACGGAGGAGGCGGTGGAGCAGGAGGGCGTGCGGCGCAGCCGCGAAGCCGCCGCATCGGCCGAACTGATCCTGCATGTCCTGGACGGTTCGGAGCCGCTCGCGCTGGACGATGCGGAGCTGCTCCGCACCTGGCAGGGGCGACCGGTGCTTGCGGTGGTCAACAAGTCGGATCTTCCCCGGAAATGCCTGCTTCCGGAAGGCGTGCGGTCCGTGGCGGCGAGTTGCGCCACCGGCGACGGACTGGACCGCCTCCAGGAAGCCATCGAATCCCTGGTCTGGTCCGGCCGGATCGCCGGTGAGGCGACCCCGGTGACGGTCAATGCCCGGCAGGCGGATGCGTTGCGGCGTTCGGCTGACGCCCTGCGACGGGCCCTCGCGACGCTGCAGTCCGGTGAGTCCCTGGAGTTCACCGCCCTCGAGCTGCGTCTGGCCGTGGGCGCGGTGGGCGAAGTGGTGGGGGCCGCCACCACCGAGGACCTGCTGGACGCCATTTTTCGCCAGTTCTGCCTGGGGAAGTGAACTGAATCACGGAATCACGCCCGTCCGTCCGGTCGCGGCGGGGGGAACGCTTTCCCCGGTTCGTCCCGCGCGTCATCCTCATCCAGCCATGCTTTTGGTGCTTCGACGATGGGTCTTCACGCTCTCTATCCTCCTGTTCTGCTCCGCGCTGGCACTGGGCGAACCCATCCCGGACATCCCGTTCTGGCAGGACGTGGCCGTGCGGATCCGCACCGCACCCGGGCTCAGCAATGCGGTGTTTCGCAAGGTGTGCGTGGACAAGGAGAACGTGGTGTACGTGCTCACCGACCGCGGGCTGGCCCGGGTCTGGGAGGATGTGCTGGCGCTCGACCGGAGCTTTCGACCGCTCGCCGGCCGGATCCCAAAGGACATCACGGTGTCGCCGGCCGGGGACTTGTTCTACCTGTTCGAGGACGGCTGGCTGTCGAACGGCCAGAACGGGAGGCCTGGCGGCCCGGTCAAACCCGGGGCGTTTGACCGAATTGCCGTCGGCGCCAGCAACGAGATCTGGCTGAGCGGCCCGGGAACCATCGTCAGGGCTGCCGGCGACGCCGGGCCTCTGCCCGAGTTCCTTCGCCAAGCTCGCCGACTGGACGGAATTCCCGCCCGGGTGAATGGAGATCTGGCGGTTCTGGCGGATGGCGCCTTGTGGCTTGGATCCGCCGGGCAATGGCGGGCTGGCGGACCGGCCACCGCGGCGGCTTGGGAGCCCTCGGACTCCGGGCGATCCCTCTGGGTGGGCCGCACCGACGGCCTTGAGCTTCTGAATTCACTCGATGCCTCGCCGGTGGACAGCCTCCGGCATCCGCTCCCATGGCCCGAGGTGACCTGTGTCGCTCCCGTGCCGGGCGGCGTGTGGATGGGCACATCGCGGGGTGCGGTCTTCCGGAACCTCGGCGGTCACTCGCGCTACGCCATTCCAGTGGCGCCCGGAATCGAGGCGCCCGACTGCCGCTACTACGCCGGATCCCGCTGGCTCCCCTCCGACAACGTGGTGAGCCTGGCCGTCGGGCCGGACGGGACGGTATGGGTGCTCACGCCGCAGGGACTGGGCGGTATCGCCTTTCGGCAGACGACCCTGGCCTCCAAGGCGGACGGGTTCCACCGCAAGATCCGCTCCCGCAACCTGCGCTTCGGGCTGACTGGGGAGCGGCGGCTCTTTGCACCGGGCGATGTGGTGAACAGCGAGATCGTGGATACCGACAACGACGGCGGCTGGACCAGTTACTACATCGGCGCATTGGCGGCCGAATTTGCGGTCACGCGCGGCGAACGGGTCCGCCGGGAGGCCTGGGAGTCCTTTGGGGCGCTGGAGCGGTTGCAGGAGTTGTCCACGGTTCCGGGATTCTCGGCCCGCACCATCGAGCGACGCGGGTTCAAGTTCTCCGACCCCGACCGCTGGAGGCCCGCGGAGGATCCCGGCTGGGATTGGAAGGGGCATACCAGCAGCGACGAGATCTGCTCCCAGACCTTCGCCC